>JBILGJ010000116.1:0-7634 GCA_044351125.1 Micropepsaceae bacterium | reverse complement strand
CCCATCGCAACGCTGAGCCTTGAGGCGCAAGAGCGGCATGAGCGCCGCGAGCGCGTGTATCGCGACGACTGAGCCAAAAGAAAAAGGCCGGGAGCGCTCCCGGCCTTGTCCTGTCCCTTGCCGGTGGTGGCGGCATCAGAACGGGAAGAGAATATCGACGATCTGCTGGCCATAGCGTGGCTGCTGCACGTCGCTCAACTGGCCGCGTCCGCCATAAGCGATCCGCGCCTCGGCAATCTGCGAGTGCTTGATTTCGTTCATGAAGCTGATGTCTTCCGGGCGGACGATGCCCGAGACCGAGAGTTCGCGCAGCTCGAAGTTGATGCGGACTTCCTGATGCCCCTGGATCACGAGGTTGCCGTTGGGCAGGATCTGGGTCACCACGGCGGCGACGGTCAGCTCTACCTTTTCCTTGCGGTTCACCGAACCCTGACCTGTGGCTGTCGAGTCGGCACCGAGGTCCAGCGCCGCTTCGGGCGAGAAGCCCTCGGGAAGCAGCTTCTGCGCAATCGTGTTCTCGAGGCCGAGGAGGTTCGTGATGTTGGCAGCTTCCTCCGAGGTCCTCGTTCGTGTCGTCTGGTTCGACAGCTCTGCCTTGTCGGAGATGTCGATCATGACGGTGACGATGTCCCCGATCTTCGAGGCACGCTGGTCCTTGAAGAACGAGCGCGCGCCTGATGCCCAGAGCGAGTTGGCCTGACGCAGCTGTGTTTCCTGGCGCGGCATCGGCATCGTTACTATCCGGTCGCCGTCGCGATCGCGCGGGTCGATGATGGGGGTGAGGGCAGGCGCCTGACCGACCGCGTTGAGCCGGTCCACCGTCGTGCAGCCCGCAGCCGCGAGGCAGGCGATGAGAGTTACGGTCGTTTGAAACCTGTTCATGACGGGATCCTGATCAGTTGATTGAGGCTGTGCGGGTTGCCGTCGTGATCACGGCGGTTCCTGCGTCCACGATGCGGGCGTCTACGGGGCGGCGCGACGAGGTGTTCATGAAGGTGATTACATCGCCCTTGCCACCGTTGGACATGGCCTTTCCCTGGGTGGAGAGGCGAATGCCGGGCATCTCGGCCACGATGGTAATCGTGTCGCCCTTCTTGATCACCACCGGCTTTGCAAAATCCATTGCAAAGAGCGGCATGTTGGCCCTGACCGGGCGGCGTGCGATCTGGCCGACGACCATGTCAGGAGCGGTGACCATCGTCGATGTTGCCCGGTTCGCCGGAACTTCGATTGTTGCGAGGCTTGCGGCCGAAATCGTGTCTCCGGCTGCCATGTCCTGGACGAGGGCAGGGACGCCAATGACGGCGTAGGCGGTTCCGGCAACGGAAAGGCGTTCCTCGTTTCCGAGGTCGTTCCGATAGACAAAGGTTGCCTGGAAGGCCTGGTTGCCGGGGTTGTAGTTCAGGCGCTCGAGCCTGCGCTCTTCCCGGAGCGAAAGCGTCTGGTCGAGGGTGGTGTCGGGTGTTGCCAGCACGACCTCGTAGCGTCCGGGTGCCGGCACCCGGTTGGCGATTGCATCTGCAATCGCCTGCTTCAGTGTCGCGGCGCCAGCGTTTGCCGAGTGAAACATGCTCGAGGTGACGGCAAGCAGGAGTGTGGCTCTTATGAGGTTCTTCATGTCAGCTCACGTCAGGTGATCAGTTGGAGAGGCGGGAGGACATCTGCAGCATCTCATCGGATGCCGTGATGACTTTCGAGTTCATTTCGTATGCGCGCTGGGCGGTGATCAGCGAGGTGATCTCCTGCACGGCGTTCACGTTCGACATTTCGAGCGATCCCTGGCGCAGCGTGCCCACCCCGGCGGTTCCGGGTGTTCCCACCTGTGCTGCGCCCGAGGCTGCGGTCTCGAGAAAGATGCTGGATCCCTGGGCGTCAAGTCCGGCTTCGTTGGCGAAAGTTGCGAGGTCGAACTGGCCGACATTCGTGTCGCTGGTCGAGCCTGCAAGGCGGGCAAACACCTGGCCCTGTGCATTGATCGTTACCTGTGTCGTGCCATCCGGGATCGTGATACCCGGTTCGACGAGGTATCCGTCCGAGGTCACCATTTCGCCAGCGGCATTCACGCTGAAGGCGCCAGCCCTGGAGTAGCCGGTTTCGCCCGTGGGCAGGCGAACGCGGAAGAAGCCACGACCCTCGATGGCGAGGTCATAGGGGTTTTCTGTCGGCTGGAGGTTGCCCTGGGCCATGACCCGATAGACCGAGCCTGTCCTGACACCGGTGCCGACCTGCACGCCTGTCGGGATGAGCGTGTTCTGGTCGGATGAGCTGACGCCCATGCGCTCGAGCGTCTGATACAGCATGTCCTGGAATTCCGCGCGCTGCCGCTTGAACGACGTCGTGTTCATGTTGGCGATATTGTTCGATATCACCTCGACGTTGAGCTGCTGGGCGAGCATGCCGCTCGAGGCTACGGCTAGTGATCTCATGGGGGCAGTCTCCTTCAGGCCTTCACTTCGCCGAGGCGCTGTACGGCGCGGCGAATGATGTCATCTGTTGCATTGAGTGTTTCAGTTGAATGCTGGTAGGCGCGCATGATCTCGATCATCCGCGTCATCTCGACGACCGGTTGCACGTTGGAGCGCTCGATGGCTCCCTGCACGATGCGGGCGCCAGCTGCTGGTGCTGGCTGCTCATCCGAGTTGTAGAGGTTGAAGCCCTCTTTTCGGAGGGATGCATGGGGGAAGCTCACGACGCGAAGCTTGCCTGCCTGCCCTTGCTGGGTCGAAATTGTTCCGTCCTGGCCGATGCGGATCGAGGTTTCGCCTTCGGGGATCGTGATCTCGCCACCCTCGGACAGAACCGGGAAACCGTTGCTGTTCACGATCTTGCCCGACGCATCGAGCTTGAAGTGGCCATCGCGAGTGAAGCGCTCGCCATCCGGGGTTCGCACGACAAGGAAGCCGTCACCTTCGATTGAGACATCGAGCGGCGCGCCCGTCTGCTGCAGAGGACCACCGGTCATGTCACGGATGACGCCCCAGTCGCGAACGAAGGATATTTTGCGCATCTGCGCTGTTTCAGCGTCGACGGTGACGAGCTGTTCCTCGAAGGCAGGGGTCTCGCGCTTGAACCCGGACGTCGAAACGTTCGCCAGGTTGTTGGAGACGATTTCCATGTTTCGACGCAGGGTCATCTGCGCCGTCAGTCCGACGAGCAAAGAATTGTGCATTGCGGCCACCACTCCGCTGGTACTGGCAAGATCGCCGGTACCTGCAGCCTTGCCTGCATCTGGCGTGCCAGCCGGATTTTGGCGGATATCCGCGGTTTCGGTGGTGAAGCCGCTATTCCTGGGGCGTGAATTGCCCGGCAAAAGCTGCCGACTGCGAACCGAAATTTAACCAGCCCGCGAGCATCTTAAGCGACCCGAAAGGTAAGCGTTCAGTATACGGAGCAGAAGGCCGTCCATGGCCAAGGAAAACAAAGAAGACAAGGCAAACGCCGAGGGTGAGAAGCCCGAGGGCGGGGATGATGCAAAGCCGAAGTCGCGCTTTGCGTTCCTGTTCTCGAAGAAGGTGCTGATGATCGCGGCGCCCGTATTGCTGCTGGCAATTGGTGGCGCGGTGTATTTTCTTGTCTTTGCCGGCGGGGAAGAGCCCGCGGGCGAGGGACCCGAGGCGGCCGCCCACGGCGAGGGCCATGGCGGCGGGAGCGGAGACGGGCACGGCGCCGGGGGGGGCAAGGCTGGTGCCGCTGATGCTCATCATCCCGTGTTCTTCGATGTGCCGGACATCCTTGTGAACGTGTCGTCGCAGGGCGGCAAGCCAGTATTTCTGAAGTTGGCGGTGTCGCTCGAGGTTGAGGGCGGCACGCAGGAGGAGATTGCGCAGAAGCTCGAACCCATCATGCCGCGGCTCATCGACCAACTGCAGACTTATCTCAGGGAATTGCGCCTGGAGGATCTGAGTGGCTCGGCCGCACTGTTTCGGCTGAAGGAGGAAATGCTCCGGCGTATCAATGTTGCGGCGGCGCCGGTTGAGGTGAAGGGCGTACTTTTCCGGGAAATGATCGTTCAGTAGCGGGTGATGGCCAATGGCGGGTGATGACAACGAAATCGAGATGCAAGATCTGCCCGGCGATCAACCGAAGGCGGCTGACGGCAATGAGAAACCTGCAGACGGTGCAGCGGGCGAGGCGACACCAGATGATGACGCTCTTGCCGCGGAGTGGGCCAGTGCGACGGAAGGTGACGGAGCCGAGGGTTCGGGAGCGTCTGACAGAATCCTGAACCAGAATGAGATCGACTCGCTTCTGGGGTTTGATGCTGAAGGCGAGAATGGCAGGGAACGCACCGGCATCCAGGCCATCATCAATTCGGCCCTTGTTTCGTACGAGCGTCTGCCGCTGCTCGAGATCGTGTTTGACCGGCTGGTGCGGGTGCTTACGACCAGCCTTCGCAATTTCACCTCCGACAACGTCGAGGTCAGCCTGGACAATATCTCGTCTGTCCGGTTTGGAGACTATCTCAATTCGATTCCGTTGCCTGCCATCCTTGCCGTCTTCCGCGCGGAACAACTGGATAACTATGGTCTTCTGACGGTCGACTCGAGCCTGATCTATTCGATCGTTGACGTGTTGCTGGGTGGGCGACGCGGCACGGCGGCGATGCGCGTCGAGGGCCGTCCCTACACCACCATCGAGCGGATGCTGGTCAAGCGGTTGCTGGAGCTGGTGCTACAAGACCTGGGAATTGCGTTCGATCCTGTCTCAAAGGTCGACTTCACCCTCGACAGGCTCGAGATCAATCCGAGGTTTGCCGCGATCGCACGGCCTGCCAATGCGGCTCTCCTTGTGAAGCTGCGGGTCGATATGGAGGATCGCGGTGGCCGTGTGGAGCTGCTGCTGCCCTATGCGACGCTTGAGCCGATCCGCGAACTGCTGCTCCAGATGTTCATGGGCGAGAAATTTGGCCGTGACTCGATCTGGGAGGGCCACCTTGCGACAGAGCTGTGGCGTACGAATGTGGAAGTTGAAGCGGTGCTCGACGAATTGCCAATGACACTGCAGGACGTAATGAACCTGGAGATCGGTCAGACACTTTTGCTGAATGTCGGCCCCGAGGCCCGCATCGAGTTGCGCTGTGGCGGGGTGGGGCTGCTTTCGGGCCGCATGGGTCGGATCGGGCATCAGGTGGCCGTGCGCGTTGAAAACCAACTCCGTGACCGAAGAGCTGCAAAGGGAGCCTGATACGTGACGGAAGCGATTCTGATCGATGGGATTGTCATCATTCTTTTGGGGGCGACCATCTTTGTGGCATTCCGCCTTGACAGACGCCTGCAATCGGTGCGCAGCGTGCAGCATGAACTTGCCAGCGTGATCCGCGAGCTCAATACGGCCGCGGCGCGGGCCGAGGCGGGCATCCAGGGTCTGAAGCTTGCGGCGCAGTCGTCGGGCCAGGAACTGGAGGCGCAGATCAAGAATGCGCTGGCTGCGGGCGATGAACTTGCAAAGCTTCTGAAGGCGACAGAACGGGTCGGGCGTGTAGCTCCGGCGGTCGTGCCAGTCACCCGGCAAGAGACCCTGCATTCCTCCCGCCCCAGCGAGGTGTCGCTGCCACGACCTCAAACTGAGGTGCGACAGGCGTCCGCTCTTGATGCACTGCGTTCGCTTGCTGCCTCACGATAGGACACCCGAATGTCATCTCATGTCCGGCTCCTGCCTACCCTGATCGGTGCAGCCGGGGTGCTGCTCTGCCTTCGCCTTGGCGCAATGGCGGCTGACACTTCGCCGGAAGCCGCCGCACCCGAGGGCGCGGCCGAAGCTGCGCCTGCCAAGGTCAAGGACAGCACGGGGCCGACCCCGGACGCGGCCCCGAGCAGTGGCGAGGCGCCTGCGGCAAAACCTGAACCAAAGGCTGCGGCTCCCGCGGCAGCGGGAGACCTTCCCCTGGCAAATTCAAGGGGAGAAGCAGACGTGCTCGAGCGGCTTGGTGAGCGGCGCGCCGCGCTGGATGCGCGGGAAAAGGACGTTGTGCTGCGCGAAAAGATGCTTGATGCAGCCGAACGTCAGATCGATGCCAAGATTTCGGAGTTGAAGCAGCTCGAGCAGAAGCTTGAGGCGCTTGTCAGCAAGCGCAACGAGCTTGAAGAAACGCAGATTTCCAGCCTGGTCAAGACGTATGAATCCATGAAGCCGGAAGATGCCGCGCGCATCTTCAACAGGCTGGAGCGCGGGATCCTCGTGGACGTCGCTTCGCGCATGAAGCCCGCCAAGATTGGCGCCGTGCTTGCGGCCATGGAGCCCGCCCGGGCCCAGGACCTGACGGTTCTCCTTGCGCGGAGGCTGAAGGTAACCCTGAATGCGCCCGCGGTGCCCGCTGAGACGCCTGCCGGCGCTCCTGCGGCTGTTCCAGTTTCCGAGACGCCGCCACCACCAAACGGGTGAAGCTTAACGGCCGTTTAACTGCGTCAACGCTAGTTTGTCTTGTTAAAGGGCTTCCAGCGCGCGATGGGTTTCTTGCGACTATTGATGGTGCTTTTTCTGATGCTTGTCCTCGGTTCGGGGAGCAGGGCAGAGGACGACGCGCCACAGGGCGTCAAGGTCGACGCCAGCGTGCAGGGCGGATTTGCCCGGATCATCTTTGACTGGCCTGACGAAGTGAATGGTTCTGCCCAGGTGGTCGATGGCGTCCTGGTGATCAGTTTCGACAAGCCCTTCGATGTCGACACGAATGCGCTTGCCAAGACACTCGAGCCCTATGCTGCGCTCGTGCGACGGGATGGGGATGGGCGCGGCTTGCGTATTGCCCTCAAGGGGCCCGTGAGGCTCAAGGCCACAAATCTGATGGTTCGGCATGCCTTTGATCTCGTGCCTCCATCCTTTAGGGGCGAGCCGCCTGCCGTGCCTGCACCCAAGAATGTCGCTGCACAACGTGATTTGGCGGTGCGGGTGACCGAACGCGAGAAGACAACCCGGCTGCAGTTCGACTTTCCCGGGCGCGTTGAACACTCATTCAGGGTCAATGGTGACAAGCTTGTTGTTACCTTCTCGAAGCCCGCAAAGGTGGACCTGCGACGCTTCAGCGAGGATCCACCGGCCTGGATCAAGGGCGCGCGTTCGTTTGCAGAGCGTGACAAGCTGACGCTCGAATTCGACATCGATCGCGAAGCTGATTTCCGCGATGTCAGCGGCAATGGCGAGATTGCCGTCATGCTCAAGGAGCCGAAGTCGGACGCGTCGGCGATGGCAGAGAAAACTGCGTCTGCCGGCCCGCCCCGTGTGCTTGTCGGCGACGAGGCTGTCCAGGCACCACCCCCACCGAAGATCGCCGCCGACGAGATTACCTTTGATCGTCCGAGCCGCAAGGGTGCGGGCGCGCAGCCAGCCGAGCCGTCCAGAGCCGATGCCAGCGCAAAGCCAAACAAGAGTGATGATGCGGCCCTCAAGCTGGCGGCCGCAGCGACGACAAGCGAGGCTCCTGAAGCTGTGCCTGCTGCCGCGCCACTGCATACGGCTGACCCACTTCCCGGTACGTTGCGCGTCGGGCAGTCGGACCTGTCTGCGGCGCTTGCGCCGATAGAATCGTCGATGCCTCCCGTGCCGGGAGTTGCGCGGGCGCAGGTCTTCGGGTCGATGCTTCGGGTCGAGTTGCCATTCGTGAAGCTGCCGGCGGCCGCCGTGTTCCGGCGCGGGCTTGC
>JBILGJ010000115.1:0-7676 GCA_044351125.1 Micropepsaceae bacterium | reverse complement strand
CAACAGCGACATCTGCTTCTACATCCAGGCCTTCGGTTGCGGCGTGTTCGATGTCGTGAACGTGAAGGGGCCGCTGACGACGGAGTCCTGGTCGCTGTTCGGTGAAGCCTCGCTGTCGATGTTCGACAACAAGCTCGAGGCCCTCGTGGGCCTGCGCTATTTCGAGGATGAACGTGGTGGCACGACCACCAACCGCACGATCGTTCCGCCGCCCTCTCCGGTGGTGAGCCAGTCCTCAGGCAAGGTCGATGCGCTCAGCCCGCGCTTCAACCTCAAGTACAATGCCAGCGAGGACGGGAACTTCTACGTCAATGTCGCCAAGGGCTTCCGCAGCGGTGTGTTGCAGACGGCGGCGCAGGCTGCGGCGGCTACCGCCTCGGGCGTTCCCGCCACGAGCCAGGTCGATCCCGACTCGCTGTGGACCTATGAACTGGGCACGAAGTGGAACCTGCTCGACAAGGCGGTCTATTTCGAAGGTTCGGTCTATCGCACCGACTGGAGCGACGTGCAGGTGCAGTTCGTCACGCCGGCTGGCGTGATCGCCGTGGCCAACGCCGGCGATGCGCGCATCAATGGCGTGGATCTTGGCATCCAGTGGCGCACGCCGGTCGAGGGCTTGACGCTTGGTGCTGTCGGCAGCGTGCTTGATGCCGAGTTCACGAAGGTCGTGCCGGCCCTCGCTACGCTGCTGCCCACCATCCAGGTTGGCAAGCCGCTGCCCAACGTGCCCGAGACCTATTACACGCTTTCGGCCAACTATGCCTCGCCGCAGGCGTGGCTCGGCGGGCTGACGGGTACGGGTTACATTGGCTACTCGTTCCGTGACGACCAGATTGACGCCACGACGGGTCTGGTATCGGGCAAACTGGATGACCTTACCTTGCGCGCCGGTGTTTCCGGCGACTTCTGGAAGATCGAAGGCTTTGTGCTGAACGCACTCGATGACACGGATCCGGCTGTCGTCAGCTCGATTTCAACGCAGATCATGTATCCGCGCCGGATCGGCATCATGGCGACGGTCAACTTCTGATCGGGTAACCGAGCAGACTCCCCACCTGAACTGGGCCGCTGGAAACAGCGGCCCTATTTTTTTGTCGAAGGCTTGCCGACACCGCCCCAGAGCACGGAGGTGAAGGCTTTCTGGAAACGGCTCCACATATGGGGTTCGTAGGTCGAGTGGCCGTAGGTCGACTTGATGAACGGGTCCATCACGATGGGACCCATGAGCACGAACATGTAGATGATGGGCAGCCAGAAGCGGTCGACCTCGGGCTTGAGCTTTCCGTCGGCATCCAGCCGGTCGACCATGCGGCGGATGGAGTCGTGGTAGCGCTTGAGCAGCGACTGGCCCCACGGGCTTGCTTCCACGATGGCCCGGCGGAAGTAGGACACAAACTCGGGCCACTCGTCCTGGTAACGGATGATCCACTTGCGCTGGAACTCGCCGATCAGTTCAGGATCCAGGTTTTCGGATGCCTCGAGAGCGCGCTCGATGGCGGCCCCTGTCCTGCTGATGAAGTAATCGTCCACGGCCTTGCGCAGACCGTCCTTGGAGCGAAAGTGGTGATTGATCAGTCCGACCGACACGTTGGCGGCCGATGAGATGTCGCGCACCGTGACGCTGTCGAAGCCATGCTCGGCAAAGAGCTTCATGGCGACCAGCAGCAACCTGTCCCGTCCCGCCGCGGATCGGGCGTCGGGCTTTGCCTTGCTTGCCTTGACGGGCTCAACCATTCCCGTATCCACCTTGCGCGCTGGCTGCGCGGATGTCCCTGAAATGCCCGAAGGTTGGGGCCGGCGCAATCGTGTCATGTTGTGCTGAACGTACGTTCAGTGCATAAGGTGAGCCAAGCCATTCTCTCACAACAGGGTTAATCGCCATGTCCATCCGGTTCGACCAGCGGGTTGCCATCGTCACCGGCGCGGGGGCGGGGCTTGGCCGCTCGCACGCGATCGAGCTGGCGCGGCGCGGTGCGCGCGTGCTGGTCAACGATTTCGGTGGCGGCGTTGATGGAACCGGCGGGTCGTCGGCACCTGCCGAGCGGGTGGCGGCTGAAATCATCGCGCAAGGCGGCGAGGCGATTGCGCACGGGGCGGACGTTACCAATCCGACCCAGGTTGAGGACATGGTGAATGCTGCGCGCGCGCGTTGGGGGCGCGTCGACATCCTGATCAACAATGCCGGCATCCTGCGCGACGCCAGCTTTGCAAAGATGGCGCTGGCGGATTTCGAGAAAGTGGTCTCGGTCCATCTGATGGGTTCGGTCGTTTGCACCCGGGCGGCCTGGCCGCTCATGAAGGAGCAGAACTATGGCCGCATCCTGATGACGACATCATCGTCCGGGCTCTACGGAAACTTCGGGCAGTCGAACTATGGCGCTGCGAAGATGGGGCTCATTGGGCTGATGAATGTGCTGCAGATCGAAGGCGAAAAGAACGATATTCGCGTCAATGCACTGGGGCCGGGTGCCGCGACGCGCATGACCGAGGCGCTACTGCCCAAGCCGGTGCTTGGCCTCATGACGCCCGAGGCCGTGACGCCTGCTGCGTTGTTCCTCGTCAGCGAGGATGCGCCCCGCCGCACGATCCTGAACGCCACGGCTGGCGGGTTCTCGCGCACGCTCGTGCACGAGACAGAGG
Source organism: Micropepsaceae bacterium (assembly GCA_044351125.1). Lineage (GTDB taxonomy): Bacteria > Pseudomonadota > Alphaproteobacteria > Micropepsales > Micropepsaceae > SZUA-430. Next base: position 5,036 of record JBILGJ010000115.1, on the reverse strand, counting down.
GCGTCTATCTGCACGACAACGAGCGCACGCCGGAACGCATTGCCGAGCTGTTCGCGCAGATCTCGGATGAGACGGGACAGCACCTCTATCGCGATGGTGGCGGGCAGGTGATGAAGTTCATCACCAAGGCTGCCAAGGCGCACGGGGTTGCTCTGGGCTAGTGCCCTGCTTTCCTCCCGTCCGCTACCTCATTCCTTCCTGACCAGCGTGTCGAGGGTCCGCACGGACGGCTTTCCGTTCTTGTCGACGGTACGGATCTTCACAACCTTGCCCTTGAAGGTCGTTGTCTGCAGGTGCTGCAGCAGTTCCTTCACGTAGACAGGCTGCCCCGGCACGACGATCAGCCAAATGATGTCGCCGCTCTTCCATTCGGCGGGCTTGAGGGCCAGCGGCTTGTCGATGTTTTCCGACAGGCGGGCGTCGACTTCGGCCGAGACACTTGCCCAGAGCGCGGCGGCGACAGGAAACAGGCGGCCGCCGTCGTTCACGTCGCCACCCTTCTTCGCCGGCATGGAGCCCTGTGCGATCTTCCACTGGCCAGCCAGGATCGGCGGCATCACCAGCCATTCGAGGTCGGCGATGCGAATCTCGCGGAAGCGACGGTCGCGCATCATAAGGGCCACGATGTGGGCGAGCCCGTCGGTCATGCGACGTTGACGGGCGTTCGCCGCCTGGCTCGGGCTTGCCTTGGGCGCCTTCTGCTTCTTGTCTGACATCTGCTGCCTGCCTTTGCTGGATGCTGTGTTGCGTGGAGGGAACCATGCTGCAGCAGGCACATGGCAATCAAGTCCCTCAAAGGGGTTGTGCGGCTGTTGACAAGGCGCAGTGAATGGCGCACGCGACCGGTACAGGCTTACAAGACAATTTGCGGGTCGGACGGGATGGGTTCAGGGGCGGGTGCAGGCACGGTCGAGCAGTGGCTGTCGGGCGGAGGCCCGTGGGCCGCATCCGTGCGCGTGATCCATACCCATGCGGCCATCGTGTTCCTCGTGGGCGACCGGGCATTCAAGATGAAGCGTTCGGTGGCGCTTGGCTATCTCGACTTCAGCACGCTTGAGGCGCGCCGTGACGCGCTCTCGCGCGAGCTTTTGCTGAACCGGCGGACTGCGCCGGGGTTCTACCTGCAGCTTGTTCCGGTGACGCAGGAGGCGCAGGGCCTTGCCCTTGCGGGGCGCGGTGCCGTCGTCGAGTGGCTTCTTGAAATGCGACGCTTTCCCGATGGCAGCCTGCTCAGCGAACGGCTGGCGAAAGGTCTTTGCGGTGATGCCGAGATCGAGCGGCTGGCGCGCTCGGTTGCCGCCTTCCATGAGCGCGAGCGTGTCCTGGAGGGGTGCGACTGGCCAGCAGCAGTTGCGCGCATTGCGGGCGAGAACGCGGCGGACCTTGCCTCGCTCGGACAATTGTTTGCGGCGGCGGATGTCGAGGCGGAAAGCGCCGGGTGTCGAGCGTTGCTTGAGGGCCAGGCGCGCGTGCTGGCGGCCCAGTCGGCCGATGTCCGGCGCTGCCACGGCGACCTGCATCTGGGGAACGTGTTCCTGGATGGGGATGAGCCAACGCTCTTTGACTGTATCGAGTTCAATGATTTCTACGCCTGTATCCCGCCGCTCTATGATCTTTCCTTTCTGCTGATGGACCTGGTCGACAAGCAGCAGCGGCGGCTTGCAAACAGGGCGCTGAATGCCTGGGTGCTGCAGCGGGCGGTCTCGCAGTGGCCGGACGTGATTGCGAGCCTGCCAGTGCTGCCGCTTTATCTGGCGCTCAGGGCCGAGATCCGTGCCAAGGTCGAAGCGCGGCGCCCGGGCGGCGAGGCATCGGCCCGCCACTACCTGGCGCTGGCGATGGGGTTTGCGCGTACGTCGCCCCCGCGTGTTGTGGCGATCGGCGGATACTCTGGGACAGGCAAGTCGACCCTGGCACGAGCGCTTTCGCCGGAACTTGGCGGGCCCTGCGGTGCGCTTCATTTCAGAAGCGACGAAATCCGCAAGCGGCTGGCGGGGGTGCCGCTCGACCAGCGGCTTCCGGCTGGTGCCTATGGGCCGGAGATGTCGGCGCGGGTCTATGCGACGCTCATGGAGCTTGCAGGGCTTGCCGCGACGGGCGGCATGAGTGTGGTCGTCGATGCCGTGTTTGCGCGCGCAAGCGAGCGTGACGAGATTGGCGCCATCGCCCGGGCGGCAGGCGTTCGCTTCGATGGGCTCTGGCTTGAGGCGACACCTGACGTTCTGCGTGCGCGGGTGGCCGGGCGACGGGGTGATGTGTCGGATGCAGATGTTGCCGTGCTGGAGCGCCAGCTTGGCTACGAGACCGGCGCCATCGGGTGGCGCCGGCTTGACGTGGGCGGGACCGCGGAGGATGCCGCGCGACAGGCTTTCGCCGCGCTCATGGCCTAGGTCTCTGGGTCAGGCGTCCTTCGGGATGACCTCGCGCGTTGCGTCGAGCATGTATCCGAAGGCAGCGACGAGGGCGTAGGCGAAGAGGCCAAGGCCCGCAAATTCTTCCTTCGATGCGGGTGGTGCGCCCAGCCAGTTGAAGACCTGTGCGCCGACCAGAACAATCACGAAGATCCACGGCGTGACGTTGCCAAGCCAGCTCTTTGGACGTGTTGCGCCGATGTAGATTGCCATCGCGCCGCCGAAGACGGCAAGTTCAAGTGGTGCTGCGATCAGGGGCCAATTCCAGAGGCTGAAGCCGTATTTGTGCGCGTCATCACCAATCAGCCCCAGGTCGGGCCTATGGACGGGCAGGTCGAGCAGCCAGTGCGATACAACAAGGGCGAAGATGATGAAGCCGCCTGCGAGGCGCTTGCCCGCGGGAAGGAACAGCGAAAAGAGCAGGCCGGCGACCAATCCCCATATGCCTGTCGACAGCAGGCTGTGGGTGTAGGGCATGAAATAGAAGTCGAGCGGGTTCAGGCCCGGCAGGGACAGGTTGACCGCCCATTTCTCTATGTCGAACAGCGTCAGCGTCAGGAAGCCGACATCGACGAGCTGGACCGCAACAAAGCCTGCCGCGAGGCCGGGGGCGTTGGGCAGGGCGCGGGCGGCGAGGGCGGGGGCGTAGTGACCGATGAACATGGTTTTTCCTCCAGTGCTTTGTCGATGCTGCCATGTCCCGTGGTGTTATTAAATTGCCGATAATGGACTTTATGATATACATTTTTGCATGGCTCAAGAATCCATCGACTGGACGCTGCTTCGGTCGTTTCTGGCTGTTGCCGAGCAGGGCAGCCTGTCGGGTGCGGCGCGGCAGCTTCGCCTGACGCAGCCGACGCTGGGCCGGCATGTCCGCCAGCTTGAGGGGCAGCTGCGCACGAAGCTCTTCACCCGGTCGGCGCGCGGCCTGTTGCCGACCGAGGCGGCTCAGGGGTTGCTGCCTCACGCGCGGCTCATGGCTTCGACAGCGGCGGCGCTGGCGCGTGCGGCGTCGTCCGAGGGCGAGGTTGACCGGGGTATTGTCCGCCTGTCGGCCAGCGAGATTGTGGGCGCAGAGATCCTTCCGCCCATCATTGCAGAGTTCCGTCGGGCGCATCCGCTGGTGGAAGTCGAGCTTGTGCTCTCAAACCGGAATGAAGACCTGCTGCAGCGCGAGGCTGACATCGCTGTCCGCATGGTGCGGCCCACGCAGCAGCAACTGGTGGCGCGAAAGATCGGCGACGTCCCGGTCCGGCTGTTCGCCCACAAGTCCTATGTCAGGCGCCGCGGGCTTCCTGCCTCGCCTGATGAATTGCAGGGACATGACCTGATTGGCTATGACCATATGCCGGCGGTGTTCGAGGGGCGGGGGATTGATACCCTGCTGCCCCGCTTCACGATACGCAGCGACAACGACCTCGCCCAGGTCGCCTTGCTGCGCGCTGGTGCTGGCATCGGAGGGATGCAGGTTCAACTGGGGGCGCGAGACCGGAACCTTGTTCCCGTGTTGCACCGGCAGATCGAATTGCCCCTTGAAATATGGCTCGTCATGCACGGCGACCTGCGCGAGAGCCGTCGCGTGCGGCGCATGTACGATTTCCTCGACGCAGGCCTGAGAGCCCATGTCAAAGGAAGGCGTTCAGTTCGGCGATGAAGCGGTCGAACTGGTCGTGGTGCAGCCAGTGGCCGGCGTTTTCGAAGGTGATGACGCGGGCGTTGCGGAAATGCCTGGCGCGGCCGTCCTTCTCGGGGTTCGAGGCCCAGCTTTTCTCGCCGTACATGAGCAGGGTGGGGCAGTCGATGGCGGCCCAGAGCTGATCGATGTCGGATTGTGCCATGTCGAAGGGCGGGAAGATCCGCATGTAGGGATCGAACTTCCAGGTATAGGTCCCGTCCTCGTTCTGGCTGACGCCATGGATGGTCAGGTGGCGCGCCTGTTCGTCGGAGAGGTAGTGGTTTTCTTCCTTCATGCGCGCGAGGGCGTCGTCAATCGATGCGTATTTGCGTGGCGTGCGTCCGGCGCTGGCGCGCTTGGCCTCGATCCAGCCGCGCAGGCGGTGGGACGCGGGCTTGGCCAGTCGCTCGGCCAGCATCTTCGGCGAGGGGCCAAGCCCCTCGATCGCCACGAGCTTGCGCACGTTCTCGGGATAGGTGCCGGCATAGCGCAGCGCAATGTTGCCGCCATAGGAGTGCGCCACGATGGTGACGGGGGCGAGCTTGAGCTGATGGATCAGCTGCGCCAGGTCGTAAAGGTTGGGCAGGGTCCCGTAATCGCCATCGGCTGACCAGTCGCTGTCGCCATGCCCGCGCAGGTCCGGGGCTATCACATGCCATCGGCTTCGCAGGGCTTCGGCCGTCCAGTCCCAGCTGCGGGCGTGGTCGCGGCCACCATGCAGCAGGATGAGGGGCGGCGCTTCGGGGTTGCCCCAGTCGACGTAGCGCAGCTTCAGTCGCTGCGAGATGAAGCTGTGGGAGGTGGGGCCTGAAATCATGGGATTTCCGTGACGCATTGCATGGGTTTCGAAGAATATTCCCGAGTGACGTAGCGTTCTGATGGGTTACCCACAAGGGCCCGATTCGTGTCGATAGCAGAAGAATCACCTACGGATTTGCACACCCGCCGGA
>JBILGJ010000177.1:0-6257 GCA_044351125.1 Micropepsaceae bacterium | reverse complement strand
TTCGCTGGCATCCTCATTCTTGCCCTGGTGGGCAGCGTCGGTGTCTGGGGGGTGTCAGACATGATGAACCTCACGGAGCAGCCCAAGATCGCGACGGTGGGAAATCAGGACGTCACACCCGATTCATTCCAGCGGGAGTTCCAGCGCTTCCTGGGTCAGATGGCCCGGGCGACCGGCACGGAGATGACGACCGAGCAGGCAAAGGCCGAAGGCCTTGACCGCATTGCGCTTGACCGCTTCGTCAACCGGCTTTCCGTGCTCAGCGTTGCCGACGACATGGAACTGACGGTCTCTCCCCAGCAGATCGTTGAGGCTTTGAAGCCCGTCCGCGGACTTGTCGACAGCCAGGGCAAGCTTGTGCCCGGCGTCCTGTCCCAACTGGCGCAGACCAACAACATGACGGAAGCAGACTTCGTGGTGCTGGTGACCTCGGACTTGATCCGTGAGCAGCTTCTGCGCAGCGTTGCGGCCGGGGTTGGCATGCCCATGGGCATGCAGCGTGCGCTGAACATGTACAGGCTTGAGCGGCGCGTGGCCGAATACCTGATCGTCGATCCATCGCGGGCTGGAGAGATCGCAGCCCCGGACGAGAAGGTCCTGCAAAAGTTTCACGATGAAAATGCCTTGGCGCGCTATTCGGTTCCCGAGAACAGGACTGTCGCGTTCGTGGCGGTGCGCCCCGACGAGCTTGCAAAGACCGTCGTGATCCCGGAGGCCGAGATCGCCCGGCTTTATGAGACGAACCGCAAGCGCTATGAGGTTGCCGAAAAGCGGGTTTTCGAACAGCTGCGGTTCAAGTCCGAGGCCGATGCCATCGCAGCGAAGGCACGACTGGACGCTGGGGAAACCTTCGAAGCTGTCGGCAAGGCCCAGGGGTTCAAGCCCGAGGACATTGCCATTGGTGAAATCGCAAAGGGCGACAAGAGCGTCCCCCTTGCAGCCTTCGACGTGCCGGAACGGCAAGCGACGGTCCCGTTGAAGAATTCGTTCGGCGTCTGGGTCATTCTGCGCGCGACGTCCATCACGCCCGGTTCGACAAAATCGCTGGCAGAGGCGACTGAAGAGATCCGCAAGTTCCTGGTCGACAACAAGGTCAAGGAAGAAATCTTCGACATTGGCAACAAGCTCGAGGATGCCGTCGGCGACGGCGCGACGCTCGAGGAGGCTACCACCCCGCTCAAGCTGAAGCTGGAGACTGTCACCATCACGCGCTCCGGCACGGACCTTGGCGGCAATGCTGTGCCCAGCCTGCCGGCCGGAGACTTTCTGAAGCAGGCCTTTGGGGCCGAACAGGGGGCGGATCCCGAACTTCTCCAGACGCCGGATGGCGTCTACTACATGTTCAGGGTCGACAAGGTCACTCCCGTTACGAAAAAGAGCTACGAGACCGTCAAGGCAGACGTGCTGCGGGACTGGACGGACGCAGAGCAGTCAAAGAAGCTCGATGCCATTGCCGCCGACATTCTGAAGCGTGTGCGCGGCGGCGAGACGCTTGCGGCCGTCGCCGCTGCACAGGGGCTGAGCCTTGTGACATCGGACCCCTTCCCGCGGTTTGGAAAGACCGCAACGTTCGGCGAAGCAACGGTAACGACCGCATCGGACACGAAGAAGGGCGGGCTTTTCTCGGGCCCCGTCGCCTCCGGCAAGGGCGTGATTGTGGGACTCGTGACCGATATCCAGTTCGTCGAGGAGCCCGCCGAGGATCCCCTGAAATCGGCCTACGAGCAGCGGCTTGTGCAAACTTATGTCAGCGACTTCGTTGAGCAGTTCGAAGCCGGCGCGCGCGCAAAGGCCGGGGCATCGATCGATGAAGCCCGCTTCCAGGCTTTCCATAACAACGAATGATGAACTGCGTTCCGACCCTCGAGGCGTTCCGGGAAGGATACTCTGCGGGCAAGCCGCAGATTGTCCATCGGACCCTTGTCGCGGACCTCGACACGCCCGTGTCGGCATGGCTGAAGCTGGGTGTCGAAGATCCATACGCTTTCCTTCTCGAGAGCGTTCAGGGTGGCGAGGTCCGAGGGCGCTACTCCATCATCGGGCTCAAGCCAGACCTGATCTGGCGATGCCGCGGTGGGGTGGCCGAAGTTCGGCAGCGCGAGGGTGAGCCCTTTGTGAGAGAGCGCGAGGCGCCAATCGCCTCCCTGCGGACACTGCTGGAGCAGGTCCGCGTTGAGATACCCCACGGCTTGCCGCCCATGACATCTGGCCTGTTCGGCTACATGGGGCACGACATGGTGCGGCTCATGGAGAAGTTGCCAGAGGCCAATCCCGATCCGCTGGGCGTTCCGGATGCGCAACTTGTACGGCCGACGGTCGTTGCGATTTTTGACTCCGTGCGCGCCAACATCGTGATCGCGACGCCCTGCTTTCCCGTGCCAGGCGTGGACGCGGCAACCGCCTATGAGCGGGCGGGCGAACGGCTTTCGGCCGTTGCAGTGGACTTTGCACGCAACGTGGCCTGGCCCGACATGCCACCGGCCCGTGGCGGTGACCTTGGTCCGCCCGAGTCCAACACGACACACGCCGAATACATGGCGCTGGTCGCCAAGGCGAAGGAATACATCCTGGCCGGTGACATCTTCCAGGTCGTGCCGAGCCAGCGATTCCGGCGGCGGTTCGACCTGCATCCGTTCCAGCTCTACCGCGTGCTGCGGCGGCTCAATCCGTCGCCCTATCTGTACTTCCTGAATTATCCGGGCTTCTCGGTCGTTGGGTCGAGCCCCGAGATCCTGGTGCGCGTGCGCGATGGCGCCGTCACAATCCGACCGATTGCGGGCACCATCCGGCGCGGCGAGACGCCCGAGGAAGACCGCTCGCTGGCACAGACGCTGCTTGCCGATCCAAAGGAACGCGCCGAGCATCTGATGCTTCTCGACCTCGGTCGAAATGACGTGGGACGCGTTGCGGTCACAGGCACGGTTCAGGTCACGGAACAATTCGTCATCGAAAAGTACAGCCACGTCCAGCACATCGTATCGAACGTGCAGGGACAGCTACGTGCCGACAAGGACGTGGTGGACGCACTCATTGCGGGCTTTCCCAATGGCACCACGAGCGGGGCGCCCAAGATCAGGGCGCTCGAGATCATCGACGAGCTCGAGAAGGAAAAGCGCGGTCTCTACGGCGGTGCCGTCGGATATTTCTCGGCGGCTGGCAACATGGACATGTGCATCGCGCTGCGGACAGCCATCGTCAAGGACGGCATGATGTACGTGCAGGCGGGTGGCGGTGTGGTCGCCGACAGCGATCCGCAGGCCGAATACATGGAGACTGTCTTCAAGTCGAAGGCCCTGTTCGCCGCTGCCGACGAGGCCAACCGCCTCGTGGACGGGCTGAAGAACAGCTAATCCCCTGCGCGCCCCGAAGCATGAAAAAGGCCGGCTTCGATGGAAGCCGGCCCTGATGTGCTGAGCGCTGCTCTCAGGCGTCAGGCAACCTGGTAACCCAGGACGGCCTTTACCTCGAGGAACTCCTTGAAGCCGTGTTCGCCCCACTCGCGGCCTGTGCCCGACTGCTTGTAGCCGCCGAAGGGTGCGCCGAAATCGGCGCCCGCACCATTCAGGTGCACATTGCCGGTGCGCAGGCGCGCTGCCACCTTGCGGGCGTGCTCGACGGTACCCGACTGCACATAGCCCGACAGGCCGTACGGCGTGTCGTTCGCAAGGCGGATGGCTTCTTCCTCGGTGTCATAAGGCAGGATTGTCAGGACTGGACCGAAGATCTCCTCGCGGGCGATGGTCATGTCATTGGTGACATTCGCAAAGACCGTCGGACGCACATAGTAACCGCGGTTCAGGCCTTCAGGGCGTCCGAGGCCACCCGTAACCAGGGTCGCGCCTTCGTCGATGCCCTTCTTGATGAGGGCCTGGATCTTGTTGAACTGGGTTTCCGAAACGACCGGCCCCATGGTTGTGCCCTCGCCAAAGGGATCGCCGACCTTCACCGATTCCGCAGTGGCCTTGGCGATGGCGATGGCGTCGTTCTGCTTGCCGCGCGGCACAAACATGCGTGTGGGTGCGTTGCAGGACTGGCCCGAATTGGTGAAACAATGGATGACGCCGCCCGTGACCGCCTTCTTCAGGTCCGCGTCCTCGAGGATGATGTTGGCCGACTTGCCACCCAGTTCCTGCGCCACGCGCTTGACGGTGTCGGCTGCAGCCTTGGCCACGGCTACGCCGGCGCGGGTCGAACCGGTGAACGACATCATGTCGATGCCAGGGTGCGCGGACATCGCCTCGCCTACTGCTGGGCCGTCACCGTTGACGAGATTGAATACACCCGCCGGGACGCCAGCCTCGTGCAGCACGTCGGCCACGAGCATCGCATTCAGCGGCGCCACTTCCGATGGCTTCAGCACCATGGTGCAGCCGGCGGCGAGTGCCGGAGCAACCTTGCACATGATCTGGTTCACAGGCCAGTTCCACGGCGTGATCATGCCAACGACGCCCACGGGCTCGTAGACGATGCCCGTCGTTCCCTTGACGTGCTCGAACTCGAACTCCTTCAGGACCTTCATTGTCTGCATCAGATGGGCGACGCCGGTCGCCGCCTGTGCGGCCTTTGAAAGCCCGAGGGGGGCGCCCATCTCGAGCGAGATCGTCTCGACGAACTCGGCATAGCGGCGCTGGTAGACCTCGAGGACCTTCTGCAGCAGCGCCAGGCGTTCATCGCGGGTTGTCAGCGAGAATGTGTCGAAGGCTCGTCGGGCGGCTGCGACGGCCTTGTCGACGTCGGCCTTCGAGCCAAGGCTGATGCGACCAACCGGTTCCTCGTTGGCAGGATTGATGACATCGAGGGTCCGCGGCGTGACCGGATCGACCCATTTGCCGTCGATGTAAAACTGAAGGCGTTGCTTCATGGCTTTTCCCTTGTCGAGGTTGATAATAGCGAGGGCGGATCCGGGCGGTCCCGGCTGGCCTGATGGCATTCAATATAGACCCCGTGGGCTGGCGGTTCACCATCGAAATGAGCGTTCACAAGGCCCTTCGGCTGGCAGGGTCTGACGGGCCGCCCCCCCTGTGGCCCTCGCCGCCATATCGACTGCGGATTAAGCAGAAATCCACCCCGCGCGGAGGTTGATGCAGGAATCGCATACCATCTGTGGTGGGAAGCGTTTATCCTTGGCTCCATCCTGCAAATCCCGCGCGAATGACGACATGATCCTGCTCATTGATAACTACGACAGCTTCACATGGAACCTCGTGCATTATCTTGGACAGCTCGGCGCCGAGGTCGCTGTCGCACGCAACGACGAACTGACAGTGGACGAGGTCGAGCGGCGGGCACCGCGTGCAGTCGTCCTGTCGCCCGGTCCTTGCGATCCTGACAAGGCCGGTATCTGCCTTGAGCTGGTCACACGCCTGGGGTCGCGGCTGCCGATCCTTGGGGTCTGCCTTGGACACCAGACGATCGGCCAGGTCTATGGCGGCCATGTGGTCCGCGCGTCCGCCCCCATGCACGGCAAGGTGAGCGTCATCCGAAATTTCGGGACGAGCGTTTTCAAGGGGCTGCCGGAGCGGTTCGAGGCGACGCGCTATCACTCACTCGTGGTCGATCGTGCGACACTGCCCAGCGCGCTGACCATCACGGCTGAAACCGATGACGGCACGATCATGGGCCTCGCCCATCGGGATCATCCGGTTCATGGGGTTCAGTTCCATCCCGAGAGCATTGCGACCCAGAACGGGCATGCGCTGCTTCGGAACTTCCTTGAGATCGCGCGCGCAGCATGAGCAGTGAAGCGTTCAGGCCCCTGCTTGCCAAGGTCTCTGCTGGTGGAACCCTGACAGCCGGCGAGGCAAAGTCGGCTTTCGGCATCATCCTGCGTGGCGAAACGAGCGAGGTGCAGGTGGCGTCATTCGTGTCGTTCCTGCACATGCGCGGCGAGACACCCGAAGAGATCGCAGCCGCGGCGCAGGTGTTGCGCGACAACATGGTGCGCGTAGACGCGCCCGCTGGTGCGATCGACATGGTGGGTACGGGCGGCGATGGCGTGGGGACGCTGAATATCTCGACGGCGGCGGCGATCGTCGTTGCTGCCTGTGGCGTGAAGGTCGCCAAGCACGGCAACCGCGCGCTTTCATCCAAGAGCGGCGCTGCGGACGTGCTTGCGGCATTGGGCGTTCGCCTGTCCCTGCCCCCGGGCCAGATCAGCCGTTGCATTGCGCAGGCCGGCATCGGGTTCATGTTTGCACCCGACCATCATGCCGCGCTGGCACATGTGGGCCCGGTGCGGCGGCAACTAGGCTTCCGGA
>JBILGJ010000114.1:0-7786 GCA_044351125.1 Micropepsaceae bacterium | reverse complement strand
CAAGCGAATAGCCGGCAAGTTCGCGCGCGATGAGCATCACGTCTTCCTGGTAGGTCATGACCCCGAAGGTGCCTGACAGGATGGGCTCGAGCGACTCGTGCAGGTAGAAGGGCTTCTCGCGTCCGTGCTTGCAGGCGATGTATTTCGGGATGTTGTCCATCGGGCCCGGACGATAGAGGGCCACAAGGGCGATGAGGTCCTCGACCCGATCGGGCTTCATCTTGCGCAACAGGTCGCGCATGCCGGTGGATTCCAGCTGGAAGATCCCGGTCGAGGTTCCCTTGCTCAGGGCTTCGAAGGATTTGCGGTCGTCAAAGGGCACCTCTTCGGCCTTCACCTTCACGCCGTGACGTTCCTTCACGAGGTTTTCGGTGACGGCAATGACCGTCAGCGTCTTCAGCCCGAGGAAGTCGAACTTCACAAGGCCGGCCTTTTCGTCGCCCTCGTAGTCGAACTGGGTGACCGGCATGTCGGAGCTGGGGTCGCGATACATGGGCACGATTTCGTCGAGCGGCCTGTCGCCGATGACGACGCCGGCCGCGTGGGTCGAGGCGTGCCGATAGAGGCCTTCGAGCTGCTCGGCGATCTGGAACAGCTTGCGGACGCTTTCCTCTTCTGCCTCCGCCTGCTGCATGCGCGGTTCCTGGGCAATGGCCTCGCGCAGCTTGATCGACTGCCCTGGCTTGACCTTGATCATCTTCGAGATGCGGTCGACCTGGCCCTGCGGCATCTGCAGCACGCGTCCCACGTCGCGGATGGCGGCCTTGGCCTGCAAGGTTCCGAAGGTGATGATCTGGGCGACACGATCCTTGCCGTATTTTTCCTGCACATAGCGGATCACTTCGCCACGCCGGTCCTGGCAGAAGTCGATATCGAAGTCCGGCATCGACACGCGTTCGGGGTTGAGGAAGCGCTCGAACACAAGACCGAAGCGCAGCGGATCGAGCGCCGTGATCTCGAGGCCCCACGCGACAACCGAGCCTGCGCCCGAGCCGCGAACACCCACCGGGATGCCCTGCGCGCGGGTCCATTTCATGAAGTCGGAGACGATCAGGAAGTAGCCCGCGAAGTTCATGCGCAGGATGACAGAGAGCTCGAAATCAAGGCGGTCCCAGTAATCCTTTTCCGGCGCAAACATGCCGTTGGCGGCAAGCCGGCGCCTGAGGCCCTCCGAGGCCTGTGCGCGGAGCTCTTCCTCAGGTGGCAGGCCCGAGGCCGGCTTGAAGGGCGGAAGGATGGGGTTGCGCTTCTTCGGATAGTAAGCGCAGCGGCGGGCGATCTCGATCGTGTTTTCAACCGCCTCTGGCAGGTCGGCGAAGAGCTTGATCATCTCGTCGGCCGACTTGAAATGGTGCTCGGGGCTTTCCTTGCGCCGATCGTCCTGGGTCACGTAGGCGCCGTCGGCGATGCATAGCAGCGCGTCATGGGCCTCGTAGAGGTCGCGCTCGCCGAAGAAGGGCTCGTTCGAGGCGACGATGGGCAAGTCGTGCGCGTAGGCCAGGCGCATAAGCTCTGGCTCGGCCTGCAGCTGTTCGGCAAGATCGTGGCGCTGGAGTTCCACGTAAAGGCGGTCGCCAAAGATTTGTTTCAGGCGCAGGAGCGCGCGTTCGGCTGCCTCGACCTGCGTGTTCACGACCTGACGATCGATGATGCCCTTGCGCCCGCCGGTCAGCACGATCAGCCCGTCGGCGTGCTTTGCCAGTGCTTCCCAGGTGATGTGCGGCGGCTCGCCGACCTGGACCTCGAGATGCGCCTGGCTGGCGAGCTTCATCAGGTTGGCGTAACCCTCTTCGGTCTGCACCAGCACGGCTATCGTTCCGAGTTGCAGCTGCGCGGGGACGGGCCCTGTCTTGCGTTCAGGCTCGAGCGGCAGGTTGAACTGGCAACCCACGATCATCTGCACGCCGGCCTTCACGATTGCGTCGGTCAGGTCCCACAGGCCGAACAGGTTGTTGGTGTCGGTGATGCCGACAGCCGGCATGCGGAACTTCTTGCAGAGGGCGGCGATCTCGTCGGGCTGCAATGCGCCCTCGAGCAGCGAGAAGGCCGAGTGGACGCGCAGGTGAACGAATTTTGCTGGACCAGACACGTCGGATTACCCTGCCCTTTTGGCGCTTTTCAAGAGGATGATCGAGCCTGTGGCGGCGTTCAAGCTGCCGGTGACTTGCCCGCCTGATGGGCTGTGGACAGAGCCTTGTGGGCCGCATGGGCGCCGGTGCCCCGGTGCAACACGCGGTCCACCGGCAGGATCGTTGCGGGCTCGTGTGTGGGCCCCGACTTCAGCCGCTCGTAGACGGGCGCGAAGTCGCTGTAGGTTTCCCTGAAGAGCTGCTCGAAGCTGTCGATGACGAAGTAGGTCTCCTGGAAGTCGTCGATCCGGTACTTCGTTCGCATCACGCGCTCGAGGTCGAAGGCGATACGGTTGGGGGACGCATCGTCGATCGAATAGACAGTTTCGGCCGTCGACGAGGCGATGCCGGCGCCATAGATCTTCAGGCCGTGATCGGTGCGAATGAGACCGAACTCGACCGTGTACCAGTAAAGGCGCGCGAGGTTGGGCAGCATGTCGAAGCCCTTGAGGGCCCTCAGTCCGCCCCTTCCATAGGCCTCCATGTAGTCAGCGAAGACCGGATGGGCGAGCATGGGCACATGTCCGAACACGTCATGGAAGACATCCGGCTGCTCGATATAGTCAAGCTGGTCTGGCTTGCGGATGAAATTTCCGGCCGGGAACCTGCGATTGGCAAGGTGGTCGAAGAAGATGTCATCCGGCACGAGCCCTGGAACGGCCACGACGGACCAGCCGGTCAGGCCCCCGAGGCGCCGCGATAGCTCGGTGAATTCCGGGATCGCGTCGCGCCCGATATCGAGGCGGTGCATGCCATCGACAAATTCGGGGCAGGCATACTCGGGCAGCAGGCGTTCGAGCCGCGCATAGAGCGTGCGCCAGGTTGAGTGTTCTTCGGGCGTGTAATGGTCCCAGTCCTGGTCAATGGTGTAGTCCGCGCGGATGCCGGGATGCTTCGCGCGAAACTGGGCGAAGAGGGTCGCGGTGTCCGTCATCAGGCCTCCGTGCGCAGCCACAGGTGCACGCCGGAAAGTACCCAGGCAAGGCACATGATGGCATAGGTGATGATATCCATCGTCTTTTGCGTTGGCTTCATCCCGAGATACTGCTCGACGACGACCACCACAAAGCTTCCTTCCTCGCGGTTGTCAGGGTCACGCCAGAGCCCTTTCAGCAGGTAGCTCTCGATGTTGTTGAGGGGGCACGAGCAGCTGTTCAGGTACCAGATCCAGAGGATGAGCGGCACAAGGATGATGTGGGCCCAGAGCACTGCGTTCACTGGCACGGCCCATCCCAGAACGATGAAAAGCAGGATCACGATGTGGAGTTTGTGGCATGTCCACGACAGGGCACGCGCGGTGCCTCCGGTCACGAGCGGCTTAGGCCTTGAGCTTTCCGGCATCGATCAGCTTTCCATCGTGCAAGAGCCAGGTGCGGTCCATCTTGACCGCCATCTGCAGATTGTGCGTTGCGATCAGGGCCGAGACGCCGCGGGCGCGACATGTCTCGACGAACACATTGAAGACCATGTCTGCGGTCTTCGGATCCAGGTTTCCGGTCGGCTCGTCGGCCAGGATCAGCCGTGGCTGATTGGCCAGCGCGCGGGCAATGGCCACACGCTGCTGCTCTCCGCCCGAGAGGCGTGCAGGCCGGTGCGAGGCTCGCTGCGACAGGCCCACCATGTTCAACAGGCGCATCGCGAGGCCCTCGGCGTCGCGGGGCCGGCGACCGCCGATCAGTTGGGGCATCATCACGTTCTCCAGCGCCGAGAATTCCGGCAGGAGGTGATGGAACTGGTAGACGAAGCCCAGAACGTCGCGGCGCATCCGCGTGCGCTCGGCATCGTTCAGACGTCCGCAGTCCCGCCCGGCGATGAACACGCTGCCGGCGCTGGGTGCTTCGAGAAGGCCACAGATGTGCAGCAGTGAGGACTTGCCTGATCCCGACGGCCCGACGAGGGCAACGATCTCGCCCGGGAGGATCTGGGCGTTCACGTTGCGGAAGATGTCGAGTGTATCCGGCGGGGTGCCGAACGAGCGGCTGACACCCTGCAGCACGAGGACCGGCGCGGCCAGCGCCTGGGGGCGCTGGGCGGTAAGTTCCTGGGTCACATAGGGCGGCTCACTCATAGCGCAGGGCCTCGACCGGATCGAGACGCGCAGCGCGCCAGGCAGGGTAGACGGTGGCGAGGATGGTGAGCACCAGCGAAATCAGCACGACCACCGTGATCTCGCTCACGTCCATCTTGGCCGGCAGGCGGCTCAGGAAATAGAGCGTTTCGGGAAAAAGGTTCACGCCGGTGATCCAGATCAGGAACTGGCGGATGTTCTCGATGTTCCAGCAGAACACGACGCCCAGGATCCAGCCCAACAAGGTGCCGGCGATCCCGATCACCGATCCGGACATGAGAAATACCCGCAGAATGGTTCCGCGCGAGGCGCCCATCGTCCTCAGGATCGCGATGTCACGGGTCTTGTCCTTCACCAGCATGATCATGCCCGAGATGATGTTGAATCCGGCGACGATGATGATCAGCGTCAGGATCAGGAACATGACCACGCGCTCGACCTCGAGCGCGCTGAAGAAGTCGGGCGCGGTCGAGCGCCAGTCATAAATCGACGTACCCGGCACGATACGCTCGATCACGGGCCGCAGCGCATCGACCTTGTCCGGATCGTCGACCATCACCTCGATGAGCGATACGCCGTCCCCCTTGTTGAAGTAGGACTGGGCCTCGGCGAGGGGCATGAAGACCATGCTTTCGTCGTAAATCGACATGCCAATCTTGAAGGTGCCGGCGACCCTGTACTGCTTGACCCGCGGGGTGACCCCGAAGGGCGTAACGTTCCCGCGCGGGGCGACAAGCGTGATGCTCATGCCCTGCTCGAGGCCCATGTTGCGCGCGAGGATATCGCCAATCAGGACGGACGAGCTGTCGGCTGCGAAGCGCTGCAGCGTGCCGGGCCTCAGGGACTTGGCCACGAGGCTGAGATTGGCAAGATCCTTCGGGCGAATGCCGCGCACGACAACGCCGGGTGACTGGCTCTGGGCCGTTGCCAGCGCCTGGCCCTCGACAAAGGGGGTGGCGCGCGCGACGCCCGGCACCTTGGCGAGGCGGGCTGCCGTTTCTTCCCAGCCATTCAGCGTGCCGCCGATCGGCTGGATCATGTAGTGACCGCGGAAGCCGAGGATCTTGGACATGATCTCGGCCCTGAAGCCGTTCATGACCGACATGACGATGATGAGCGTCGCGACGCCCAGCGTGATGCCGAGGACGGAAAACCCGGTGACGACCGAGATCCAACCCTCCTGCCTGCGTGCCCTGAGATAACGGCTCGCCAGCAGGAGTTCGAACCATGAGAACGGGCGGGAACCGTCGCCGCCTCGACGGGCTGCCGGCCGCGAGGGACTCTGCACCTCGAAGGGGTTCATCCGTTCCCTCTGGTCAGGAGGTTCAGGGCAGCCTCGGGGGTGAGGTTCTGGCGCTCACCCGTGCGGCGGTTCTTCACTTCCACCTGTCCGTTGGCAAGACCGCGGGGTCCCACGATCACCTGCCATGGCAGTCCGATCAGGTCGAAGGTCGAGAACTTGGCGCCTGCGCGCTCTTCGGTGTCATCGTAGAGGACATCGACGCCGGCAGCGCCGAGCTTCGCATAGAGATCCTCGCAGACCTCGCGTGTCCTGGGGTCGTCGGCTTTCAGGCTGATCAGCCCGGCCCGGAAGGGGGCGACGCTTTCGGGCCAGATGATGCCCGCCTCGTCGTGACTGGCCTCGATGATCGCGCCGACAAGGCGCGAGACACCGATGCCGTAGCTGCCCATTTCAACGAGCACGTCCTCGCCCTTGGGGCCTGCGACCTTGGCGTTCATGGGCTTCGAATATTTGGTGCCGAAGTAGAAGATATGGCCCACCTCGATGCCGCGTGCGGCGAGGCGCTTGTCTTCCGGGATCGCGGCGAAGGCGTCCGGATCGTGCTTCTCTTCCGTGGCGGCGTAGAGTGAGGTGCGCTGGTTGATGTAGGGCGTAAGGTCACCCTGGAAATCGACGTTCTCGGGCACCGGCATGTCGACGAGGTCGCGGTGGCAGTAGACCTGGCTTTCGCCGGTCTCGGCCAGAACGATGAACTCGTGGCTGAGGTCGCCGCCGATGGGTCCGGTATCGGCCTTCATGGGCACCGCCTTCAGGCCGAGCCGGGCAAAGGTGCGCAGGTAAGCCACGAACATGCGGTTGTAGGACTTGCGAGCGCCGTCGGCGTCGATGTCGAAGGAATAGGCGTCTTTCATCAGGAACTCGCGCCCGCGCATCACGCCGAAGCGGGGGCGGATCTCGTCCCGGAACTTCCACTGGATGTGATAGAGGTTGCGCGGCAGGTCCTTGTAGGAGCGCACCGACGAGCGGAAGATCTCGGTGATCAGTTCCTCGTTCGTCGGACCGTAGAGAAGATCGCGGTCGTGGCGATCCTTGATGCGCAGCATTTCCTTGCCATAAGCCTCGTAGCGCCCGCTTTCGCGCCAGAGTTCGGCCGATTGCAGGGTTGGCATGAGAAGCTCGATGGCCCCTGCCCGGTCCTGTTCCTCGCGGACGATCTGCTCGATCTTGCGCAGGACACGGTGGCCCAGCGGCAGCCAGGAGTAGATGCCGGCCGAGGCCTGCCTGATGAGGCCTGCGCGCAGCATGAAGCGGTGCGAGACGATTTGGGCCTCTGCCGGCGTTTCGCGCAGCAGGGGCATGAAGAAGCGGGATACGCGCATGTCGGGTTACGGGAGAATCTTGTTCGGGGTCAAAATTTCGCGTCTGTCATAGCTTGTCGGGGCAGTGCGCGCAAATCCGCCAATTTCTGGCAATGCTCACTGCCGGGCATGGACCCATTGCCGGGCCCGTCCGCAATTCTGCAAGCTTGTGGGATGACAGCGCCGAATATCGCCGAAATCGCCGAAAACAAAAAGTGAACAGATTGACGCAGGCCGCGCTTTCGCAGCCGCGTGCCCGCCGCTACTGCAGCGACGGGCTGTCGAGGTTGAGCTTGTCGGCCGCGATGCGCGCGGTGCCGGGACGCTTGGCCTTCAGGGCGTTGTAGAAGGTCTTGCCGTCGCCGACGATCACGATGCTGGCCGCCTTCGGGTCGTAGATCCGGGCGGCTGTCGCCTTCACCTGCGCCGGTGTCACGGCCGATACATCCTTGACATAGGACTGCAGCCTGGAGAGCGGCAGGCTGAAGGCGGCGAGATCGGACATTTCCGAGGAAAGCCCCGAGGCGGTTTCAACATTACGTCCGAAACTGCCGATGAGCGAGGACGCACGCGCTGTCAGTTCTTCGGCGGAAACGTCGGCGGTACCCAGGCGGCGGAACTCTGCCTCCATCAGGTCAGCCACTTCGACCGCCGTCGTGTTCTTGGTCTGCGCCGTGGCAATGATCGGCGCAGGCCCGAGGCGGGCAGCGAAACCTGAACCAGCACCATATGACAGGCCGCGCTTGATGCGGATTTCCTGGTTGAGGCGGGCTGAATATCCGCCACCCAGGACTGCATTGGTGACCAGGAGCGGGAAGAAGCCCTCGTCGTTGCGCGCCACGCCGCGCAGCCCGAACGCCACGGCGGCTTGCCCGGACCCCGGGAGATCGATCACAAGGCCCTTGGGCGTTTGCGGGGTCCCCGCAACATCGCCTGCGGACGGCAGAGGGGCTGCGGGCTTGGCCCAGGTCCCGAAATGCCTTGTCGC
>JBILGJ010000113.1:0-7792 GCA_044351125.1 Micropepsaceae bacterium | reverse complement strand
GGTTTCCTGTTCTGCTGGCGGGTGGATGAAGACGGGCAGGCCGAAGGTCGCCTCGGTTATGAAAATGTCGCACGGGACGGGCTCGAAGGGCGTGCTCGACAGATCGTGGCTTCGCTTGTAGTCGCCCGAGACAACGATGCGCTGGCCGTCGACCTCGACAAGGACCTGAGCGCTGCCAAGGACGTGACCGGCTGGATGGAGCGATACGTTGGCTTGTCCGATGGTCACGACGCTTGCGTAACGCATGGCCTGGGTCGAGCCGGCGAAGCCTGCGCCGTATCGCACTTTCATGATGTCGAGGGTGGGCTGCGTTGCCAGCACGGCGCGATGACCGCGACGGGCATGGTCTGCGTGTCCATGGGTGATGACAGCCCTGTCCACGGCACGAAGGGGGTCGATGTAGAAGTCCCCCGCCTCGCAATACAGGCCTTCCGGACGCAATTTCAGTATCTGTCGTGCAGGCGGCTTCTGCATTGCGTTACTGTCTTTTTGTCCCCGAGCGCGCGCAGTGGTCTTGCCCTTGCATTCACACTATAACCCGGTTGCATGACCGGTTGCGAGAAAACGGCAGGATGACACTTCCCCCGGAACCATCTGAGGGCATTCTTCCGGCGCGCTTTGCGAACTGGTTTGCCGAGCGTGGGTGGACGCCGCGGCCTTTCCAGCTGGACCTGATTGCTGCGGCTGGCGCGCGCGCTCACGTTTTGCTGACAGCGCCCACCGGTGGCGGCAAGACGCTCGCGGGGTTCCTGCCCAGCCTGATTGAACTGGCTGCGGGCGAGGTGCGGGGGCGGGCAGCGGCGCTGCAGCGTGAAACGGGTGGTGAAAACCCGGTTGTGGCGCGGTTGCGGGCGCGGGCCGCGCGCAAGCCTTGCGGCATTCATACGCTCTACATCTCGCCGCTCAAGGCGCTGGCCGAGGACATCGCCCGCAACCTCGAGGCGCCGGTGCGTGAAATGGGGCTGCGGGTGCGCGTGGAGACCCGGACAGGGGATACGTCGGCTCACCGGCGGCAGCGTCAGAAGCAGATGCCGCCTGACATTCTTCTGACCACACCGGAGCAACTGGCGCTTCTGCTTGCCTCGCGTGAGGCGCCACGGCTGTTCGGTGACCTGTCGTGCGTCATACTCGACGAATTGCATGCGCTTGCGCCGAGCAAGCGGGGGGACCTGCTGGCGCTGGATCTTTCGCGCCTGCTGACGTTGGCGCCTCACCACCGAAGGGTCGGGCTTTCGGCGACGGTCGATGATCCGGATGCGCTTGGCCGCTATCTGCTGCCGCAGAACCAGAAGACGCCGGCGCCCTTGCGGATCGTGAGGGGAGCGCCGGGGGCGCGGCCCCGCATTTCGATCCTCGAGACCAACAGGGAGATCCCGTGGTCCGGACATATGGCGCGCCATGCCATCGAAGAGATCCTGGAGACCATCAAGAAGGCGCAGACAGCGCTTGTTTTCGTCAATACGCGCATGCAGGCGGAATTCATCTTCCAGGAGTTGTGGCGCATCAATACGGGCAACCTGCCCATCGCGCTGCATCATGGATCGCTTGCGCCCGATCAGCGCCGCAAGGTCGAGGCGGCCATGGCGCGTGGCATGCTGCGCGCCGTGGTGTGCACGTCGACGCTGGATCTCGGTATCGACTGGGGAGCGGTTGACCTCGTGATCAACGTCGGTGCGCCAAAGGGGGCCAGCCGCATCGCGCAGCGCATCGGGCGTTCGAACCATCGCATGCATGAGCCCAGCTGGGCGCTGCTTGTGCCTTCGAACCGCTTCGAGGTCCTCGAATGCGAAGCTGCGCGGGCGGCTCTGCTTGCAGGAGAGCTTGACGGAGAGGGCCCGCGGGAAGGGGCGCTCGACGTGCTGGCGCAGCATGTCCTTGGCTGTGCGGTGGCGGCTCCTTTCGATGCAGACGCGCTCTATGCCGAGGTCATCCGTGCTGCGCCCTATGCGCGGCTGTCGCGCGGCGATTTCGATCGCGTGCTCGATTATGTTGCGACGGGGGGGTATGCGCTGCGTGCCTATGACCGGTATGCGCGACTTCGCAAGTCTGTGGACGGGTTGTGGCGTGTTGCGTCACCGCAGGTTGCCCAGCGCTATCGCCTGAATTGCGGCACCATCATTGAAGAGCCGATGCTGAAGGTGCGGCTTGTACGCCGGTACGCGGGACCCCGGACGCTTCAGCCCGGTCGTGTGCTCGGGCAGCTGGAGGAGTGGTTCCTGCAGCAATTGGCACCTGGGGACACATTTCTCTTCGCCGGGCAGATCCTGCGCCACGAGGCGATTGTCGAGATGGATGCCATCGTGACGCCGGGGCCACCAGGCAACCCGAAGATACCTTCCTTCGAGGGAGGGAAGTTTCCCCTGTCCACGTTTCTTGCGCAGCGTGTGCGCGAGATGATCGAGGATCCTGTTCGGTGGCGTGACCTTCCAGAGCAGGTTCGCGCGTGGCTCGAGATGCAGCGGCTGAGGTCTGTCATTCCGCGTGCGGACGAAATGCTGGTCGAGACGTTTCCGCGTGCCGGCCGATACTTCCTCGTGTGTTATCCCTTTGATGGCCGGCTCTGCCACCAGTCGCTGGGCATGCTGCTGACGCGGCGGCTGGAACGTGCGGGTTTCAAGCCGCTCGGGTTTGTCGGGAGCGAGTACTCCCTTGCGATCTGGGCGCTGGGCGACCTGCGTCATGTCGATGTCAACCAGCTGTTTGACGAGGACATGATGGGGGATGACCTTGATGCGTGGCTTGCGGAGTCGGCGCTTCTGAAAAGAAGTTTCCGGAATTGCGCAATGATTGGCGGGCTTATCGAAAAGCGCTTTCCACGCGAGGAGCGCACCGGACGTCAGGTTACGTTCTCGTCCGACCTCATCTATGACGTGCTGAGGAGCCACGAGCCCGATCATATCCTGCTTCGTGCTGCACAGCAGGATGCGGCCACGGGATCGCTGGACATCCGGCGTCTCGGGGCGCTTCTCAAGCGTGTGCGTGGACATATGACGGTACGCCATCTGACCCGCGTTTCACCGCTGGCCGTTCCGGCGTTGCTGGAGATCGGGAAGGTTCCCGTCGGGGTTGACGCCAGCGAGGCATTGCTGGCGGAGGCCAGCGATGCGATCGTTCGCGAGGCTATGTCCCCTGAAGGGATGCTTCCGGTTCAGGAGCAGGGGGTGGAGCCAAAGCTGCAGGATCGTAGCTCGCGTCAACGAGGATCGCACGGCGCAACGCGCCCTTCGAGAGGTAAGCGCCGCGAAGGTCCGAGCCCGTGAAATTCGCATTGATCATGCTTGCCATGCGCAAGTCGGCGGCGACGAGCTTGACGTTCTTCATGCTGGTTCGGTCAAGCCTTGCGCCGCGGAAATCCGTACCCGAGAAGTCGTAACCGTCGAGGTTGCGCCCTCCGAGGTCCATGCCCTTCATGTTCAGGCGGGTGCCTTGCTCGCCGTTTGTCTCAAGCCAGCGCAAATGTGCTGCAAGTACCTGGTCGAGCCGTGCCGTGCTGATGGTCTCGACGAGCTTGACCAGCATCTTGGCGTATTCGGGAAGGCTTGCAATGGCCTCTGGACATTTCGAGAAGTCGGCGTCGAGGAGTTGCGCGCCAAAGAAATTCACGTTTTTCAGGGTTGCGCCATCGAACGACGTGTTTCGCATGTCACAATTGGTGAAGTCGACCTTTGTCCCCGTCACGTTATGCAGCTTCGCTGCGACCAGCCGCGCGCGGCGGAAGCTTGATCCGTTCAGCACAGCGCCGTCAAACTTGTTGATTGATGGTCGCAGGCGGTGCGCGCCGTCGCCATAGTCGAGAATGGTCGTGGAGCGGAACGTCGACTGCTGCAGGTTGGCGTTTGTGAGTGACGCCCTGGTGAAATCGCAGTTCTCGAATACGGTCCGCTTGAGTATCCCCGCGTCGAGGTTTGCGCCGATGAATGAGCATTCGCGGAATTCGGTGCCCGTCAGATTGGCACGTCTCAGCGATGCGCCGTCGAAGGTTGTGCTGAGGATCAACCGGTCCGTAAGGTTGGCCCCGTCGAGGCACCGCCCGGAGTAGTCGAGCCCGGTTTCGACCATTCTGTCGTCTCGCCGGTTGGTCTTAGCCATTCGGGCCGTCCTGTCTTCGTTTCAGCGGCGCGAGTATCGGCAGTGAGGGCTTAATGCCGTCCAACCAGAGAGAGTGAAGAGTTTATTAAAATTTGTCCCTGGAGCAGTTTCTTCAACTGCCGCGGGGTTTTGCACGCGCCGTGGGTGTGGCCGACCAGGGGTCTTCGGGCCAGTGATGCTTGGGGTAGCGGCCCTTCAGGTCCTTTTTGACCTCGGGGTATGCGTTTTTCCAGAAGCTCCGCAGGTCCCGTGTGACCTGAACGGGCCTGCGTGCCGGTGAGAGAAGGTGGAGCAAAAGGGGTGCGCGGCCATTGGCAATTGTCGGCGTATCGGCAAGGCCGAACATCTCCTGCAGGCGCACGGCGAGGACGGGTTCATCTGCGGAATAGTCAATGCGGATACTTGAACCAGATGGAACCGTGATGGATGCGGGCGCCATGGTGTCCAGGCGCTTGCGCGCCTGCCAGTCGAGAAGCGTGTCCATGGCGTCCTGCAGGCGGATACGCGAAAAGTCAGAGGCGCGCGTGATCCCGTCGAGAAAGGCTGCAAGCCACTCATCGATGCCTGACATGAGGACTTCGTCGCTCGTGTCGGGCCAGCCTGCGTCCGGGTCTATCTTGCGCAGGAACGCAAGTCGCTGACGAAGCGCCATCAGCTCGTCCGTCCAGGGCAGGCAGGCGATCCCGAGCGCCCTGATGCCGTCGAGGGTCGCGGCAACCATGAGGTCTCGGGATGGATTGCGCAGCGGCTTTTCGGAGAGAACGAGCTCGTCGAGCACAGTCTCCTGCCTGGCCACGACGATGCGCTCGCGGTCGTTCCACTCCACTTTTTCCCGCACATGAATGCGCTGTTCGAAGAGTTCCTCGATGTCCTGGAGAGACAGGGGGGCTGCCTGGAAGACCCGGGCATTGGCGCCGGCGCCGTCCAGGGAAGCGATGGCGAGAAACGGCTCGACTGACAGGGGATCGGCCTCGTTCAGAACGGCGCCGCGGCCGTTGGCCATGCGGTAGCTTGCTGGCCCGCGCCGTCGCGCGACGCGTTCGGGGTAGGCGAGGGCGGCGAGCCTGCCGGCGGATGCGGGCTCGATGCTCTCGCCTGACACCTTGAGCGTTCGACACCAGGTGCGTGCCTGCTCGCGGGCCCGTGCAACGGCTCCCCGGTCGGCCTGGGGATCCCCGCGTCCCGACATGATTTCAAGGCGCGTGCGCAGGTCTGTGTCCCTTGATCTTGTGATGTCCCTTTCCGAGAGGACTGCGGCAAGGGTTGCTGCCGTCGCGCCCAAGCCCAGCTCGGTTCCCCGGATCATCATGTGTGCGAGACGGGGGTGAGCGCCAAACGTGAGACAGGCCCGCCCGTGTGGCGTTATCCTGCCCTCCTTGTCCAGGGCATCGAGTTCGCGCAGCAGTTCGTGGGCCTCCGCAAAGGTGCCCTTCGGCGGATGGTCAAGCAGCTTCAGGCCCGTCGTATCCCTTTCGCCCCATGCGGCAAGCTCGAGGGCAAAGGGGGCAAGGTCGCTCGTGAGTATTTCTGCAGGGGTGTAGGCCGCAAGCGAGCGGGTCTCGGGTTCGCTCCAGAGCCTGTAGCAAATGCCAGGTGCGACGCGGCCGGCGCGTCCTCGCCGCTGGTCGGCCGAGGCAAGCGACACGCGTTGCGTGACAAGCTGGGTCATTCCGGTTGCCGGATTGTAGCGGGCAAGCCGCTGCAGGCCCGCGTCAATCACCACCCGGACATCCTCGATTGTCAGGCTGGTCTCGGCAATCGATGTGGCGAGCACGATCTTGCGACTGCCATCGGTGCGTGGCCGGATCGCCTTGTCCTGGGTTTCGGGCGGAAGGTTGCCGTATAGCGGGGAAAGTGCCGCGCCCTGGAGGTCGTTGTCCGCGAGAAGCCGCTCGACGGTCCGGATTTCACCCTCTCCGGGAAGGAAGGCGAGTATCCCGCCCTGGGTGTCGTGCAATGCATCCATGATGGTGCGCGCCACGTGCTGCTCGATGCGCGTGTTGGCGGGAGCCGCTACGTAGTGCGTCTCGACCGGAAACATGCGACCTTCGCTTCGAACGATGGGTGCGTTGTCGAGCAGGGCCGAAATGCGCGTGCCGTCGAGGGTTGCCGACATCACGAGAAGCTTGAGGGAAGGGTTGAGCGCCTCCTGCACCTCGCGGGCGAGTGCGAGGCCGAGGTCTGCGTTGAGGCCGCGTTCGTGGAACTCGTCGAAGATGACGAGGCCGACATCCTTGAGTTCCGGGTCGTCCTGCAGGCGGCGCGTCAGCAGGGCTTCGGTAAGGACGATGATGCGTGTTCGCGCCGAGACGCGGCTGTCCTGTCGCACGCGGTAGCCAACCGTTTCACCTGGCTGTTCGCCAATCAGCGATGCCATGCGCGTGGCTGCCGCCCGGGCGGCGATGCGGCGTGGCTCGAGCATGATGATCTTGCGGCCGGCCAGCCAGGTTTCGTCGAGCAGCGCCAGCGGCACGAGTGTCGTCTTGCCCGCGCCGGGGGGCGCTTCCAGCACGACATTCGCGTGGGCGGCGAGCGCGGCCTTGAGTGCAGGCAGCGCCGCGCTGATTGGAAGGTCGGGGATCATGCCTTGCGTCGGGCCTGCGACGCTTGTCAGCTCCCGGCCTTGACGCGATCGAAGTCGCTGGCGTCGTGGCGTTCGGGCAGTTGTGACGAGGGTTCACCCCAGGCGCGGTTGACCATGCGGCCGCGCTGGATGGCGGGGCGGGCGGCGAGCTGGTCGGCCCAGCGGATCACGTTGCGATATTCGTGCACCGAGAGGAATTCGCCGGCTTCGTAAAGCACGCCCTTCACCATGGCGCCGTACCAGGGCCAGATCGCCATGTCGGCGATCGAGTATTCCGTGCCTGCCATGTATTCGTTCTTCGCGAGGTGCTGGTCGAGCACGTCGAGCTGGCGCTTGGTTTCCATCGCGTAGCGGTCGATCGCGTATTCGATCTTGATCGGCGCATAGGCGTAGAAGTGTCCGAAGCCGCCGCCGAGGAAGGGCGCCGATCCCATCTGCCAGAACAGCCAGGAGAGGCATTCGGCTCGCGCCGGGAGTTCCTTCGGCATGAAGGCGCCACCGAATTTCTCGGAGAGATAGACGAGCATCGCGCCGGACTCGAAGACGCGCGTCGGTGTTGGCGTGCTGCGATCGAGGAGGGCGGGGATCTTGGAGTTGGGGTTCACGCCCACGAAGCCCGAGCCGAATTGCTGGCCGTCGCTGATGTTGATCAGCCAGGCGTCATACTCCGCGCCCTTGTGGCCCAGCGCGAGGAGCTCCTCGAGCATCACGGTCACCTTCACGCCGTTCGGCGTTGCCAGCGAGTAGAGCTGGAGCGGGTGCTTGCCGACGGGCAGTTCCTTTTCGTGCGTGGCGCCAGCGACGGGGCGGTTGATCTTGGAGAAGCGACCGCCGCTTTCCTTGTTCCACGTCCAGACCTTGGGGGGCGCGTAGGGTGTGTCAGACATGGCGTGTCTCCGGTTGGGTCATTGCGATTGGGGCGCATATGACCCGATCCGGGCACACCAAGACAAGAGGCTCGCGCGACTACTCTGCCGCGCGCTTCAGGGTGGCGGCGGCCTCGTCCGACGCCTTGGAGAATACCAGGATGCCATCGTCGATGGGCGATTTGCGCATCTCCTTGATGTCGGCGAAGTAGTTCTGGTTCTGGCGCCAGGGGGCTTCAGGGCCCTGCCTGGG
>JBILGJ010000112.1:0-7828 GCA_044351125.1 Micropepsaceae bacterium | reverse complement strand
GACAGGTCCTCCAGCCGGTTGCGCAGCTTCCCCGCCTCGATCCCCAGCGTCCCAGCCACCTCGTCAACCTCGTGCTCCTTGGGCAGGAACTCGTGCAGGGGCGGATCAAGCAGGCGGATCGTCACCGGCAGGCCGGCCATGATGCGGAACAGCTCGACGAAATCCTTGCGCTGGTGCGGCAGCAGCTTCGCCAGCGCCGCATCTCGCCCGCCCTTGGTGTCAGCAAGGATCATGCGCCGCACATCGTTGATGCGCTCCTCGTCGAAGAACATGTGCTCGGTCCGGCAGAGCCCGATGCCCTCGGCCCCGAAGTCCCGCGCGTGGCGCGCATCCGACGGCGTCTCGGCATTGGCCCGCACCTTCATGCGCCGGAACCCGTCAGCCCACCCCATGAGGGTCGCAAAGTCACCCGACAGCTCGGGCTGGATCGTCGGCACGCGCCCCTTCATGACCTGCCCTGTCGAGCCGTCGATGGTGATGACCTCGCCCTTCTTCAGCGTCTGCCCGGCCGCGGTCACCACCTGGCGCGCATAATCGATGCGCAGGCCACCGGCGCCCGACACGCAGGGCCGCCCCATCCCGCGCGCCACCACAGCCGCATGGCTCGTCATGCCGCCTCGCGCCGTCAGGATCCCACGCGCCGCATGCATGCCATGGATATCCTCGGGGCTCGTCTCGATGCGCACAAGGATGACGTCTCGCCCATCGCCGGCCAGCCGCTCGGCCTCGCCCGCATCGAAAACGATCTCGCCCGAGGCTGCACCCGGCGATGCCGGCAGGCCCGAGGCCAGCACCTGTCGCGGCGCCTTGGGATCAAGCGTTGGGTGCAGCAGCTGGTCGAGAGACGACGGATCAATTCGCTTGACCGCCTCAGCGCGCGTCAGCACATCTTCAGACGCCAGATCGACGGCAATCTTGATGGCAGCCTTCGCCGTGCGCTTGCCATTGCGGGTCTGCAGGACCCAGAGCCGCCCCTTTTCGATGGTGAACTCGATGTCCTGCATGTCGCGATAATGCGCCTCGAGCCGGCGCACATGGTCATGGAATTCCTTGAAGACCGCCGGCATCTTTTCCTCGAGCGACAGGTCCTGCGCGCCACTGGCCGCCCGCTCGCGCCGTGTTAGCGACTGGGGCGTGCGCAGCCCAGCGACGACATCCTCGCCCTGTGCGTTGAGCAGGTATTCGCCATAGAGCGCAGCCTCGCCAGTCGACGGATTGCGCGAGAACGCAACGCCCGTTGCCGAATCCTCGCCCATGTTGCCGAACACCATCGCCTGGATATTCACGGCCGTACCCCAGTCATCCGGGATGCTGTGCAGTCGCCGGTAGGTATTCGCACGCGCATTCTGCCACGAGCCGAAAACCGCACCGATGGCGCCCCAGAGTTGCGCAGCCGGATCCTGAGGGAAATCGGTTCCCAGCTCTTCACGCACCTTGGCCTTGTATTGACCCACGAGGTTTTTCCAGCCGTCTGCATCGATCTCCGTATCGAGCGACAGGTCATGTTCCTCCTTGTAGGACCCGAGCAGTTCCTCGAAATGCTCATGCCCCACGCCCAGAACCACATCGCTGTACATGGTGATGAAGCGCCGATAGCTGTCATAGGCAAAGCGGGGATTGCCGGTCTCGCGTGCAATCACCTCGGCGGTTTCATCGTTGAGCCCGAGGTTGAGCACAGTATCCATCATGCCCGGCATCGAGGCCCGCGCGCCCGAACGCACGGACACCAGCAGCGGGTTCGACACGTCGCCGAATTTGCGGCCTGTCAGCCGCCCGATCTCGACGAGTCCCGCCTCGACCTGCGCCTTCAGCGTGTCGGGATACGCCTTTCCATTTTTGTAGAAGTGGGTGCAGACCTCAGTGGTGATGGTGAACCCCGGCGGCACCGGCAGGCCCAGGCTCGCCATCTCGGCGTGATTGGCCCCCTTGCCACCAAGCAGTTCCTTCATCTTGGCGCCGCCATCGGCCTTGCCGCCACCAAAAGCATAGACCCATTTCGTCATGGCCGGGAACTTTCCGTTGCTGCACTGTAATTAAGTGCTTGCCATGTGCAGTGCAGCAATTCAAGCGGCAGTCAGCCCCGGGCATGGAGCGCGCGATGCCTACCCCTCTACCCGCGAAAAATCCGCGACGCTGTGCATGGCAGCGCGGATCTCGGTCAGAAGCTTGAGGCGGTTTGTCCGCAAGGCCGGATTGTCGGCGTTCACCGTCACCTTGTCGAAGAACGCATCCACCGGTGCGCGCAGGCGCGACATCGCCCGCATGGCTTCCTCAAAGCGCTCCTGCTGCACCTCGGCCGCCACGAGGTCGTTTGCAATGGCGAGTGTCTTGAACAACTCGACCTCCTGCGGAGCCTCCAGCAGCGCCACATCAGGCTTGCCCACGAAGCCGACGAATGTGGCGTCCTTCTTCTTTTCCTTGCCTTCCTCGATCTTGAGGATGTTGACCGCACGCTTGTAGCCGGCAAGCAGGTTCCGGCCGTCATCCGTGCCGAGGAAACCCTGCAGCGCCTGGACGCGGCGCACCACAAGGGCAAGGTCATCCTGCCCCCCGAGCGCAAACACAGCATCGATCAGGTCATGCCGAACGCCCTTGTCACGTAACGCCACCTTGAGACGATCGACGAAAAATTCGACCAGGGACGGCACCCACGCGCCGTTACCCGGGAAAGATGCGCCCGCCATCCGCGCCGCCTGCACCAGCGGCAGGCGGAACCCGCCATCAAGCACGATGCGGATCACGCCCAGCGCCGCACGGCGCAGCGCGAAGGGATCCTTCGACCCCGTCGGCTTCTCGTCGATCGCAAAGAACCCGGCAAGCGTATCGAGCTTGTCAGCCAGGGCAACAGCCACACTGACAGGCGCGGTCGGTGCATCATCACCCTGTCCCTGCGGCTTGTAATGGTCGGCCAGCGCATCCGCGACGGCGGCGTCCTCGCCATCGTTGAGAGCGAAATAGCGGCCCATCACGCCCTGCACCTCCGGGAACTCCCCGACAGTGCCCGACACGAGGTCGGCCTTGCACAGATGCGCCGCGCGACGCGCCTTCGCAGCATCGGCGCCGACGCTTCCCGCCAGTTCGCCCGAAAGTTTCTCGATTCGCGCCACCCGCTCGGCCTGCGTACCGAGCTTCGCATGGAACACGATGTCCTTGAGCTGCGGGACGCGCGCCTCGAGCCGCGTCTTGCGATCCTGGTCCCAGAAGAACTTGGCATCCGACAATCTTGCACGCAGCACGCGCTCATTGCCTGCGACGATGCTCTTGCCGCCATCCTTTGTCACCATGTTCGCGATGACCACGAATTTGTTGGCAAGACGGCCCGTCGCCGGATCCTTCAGGGCAAAATACTTCTGGTTCGCCCGCATGGTCGAGATCAGGATCTCCTGCGGCACATCAAGGAAGCCCCGGTCGAACTGACCGATCAGCGCCACTGGCCATTCGACCAGACCCGCAACCTCATCGGCCAGCGCATCATCCGGGATCAGTTCCAGGTTCTGCGCATGTGCAAGCTGCCGCGCTTCGTGCAGGATCTGCGCCTTGCGATCGGCTGCATTCAGGATGACATGCGCTTTCTTGAGCTTTTCGACATAGTCGTCGAAACGCCTTGCCTCGAAAATGTCATTGCCAAGGAAGCGGTGCCCGCGGGACGCGTTGGAACTCGCAATGCCGCCGACCTCGAACGGTACGACCTCGCCGTCGAAGGTGCACAGGATCGAATGCAGCGGGCGCACCCACGTCATCTCGCCCGAACCCCAGCGCTGCGATTTCGGCCAGGGGAAACTGCGGATCACCTCGGGGATGAGCTCGGCCAGAACCTCAGGCGTTGGTCGCCCCTTGCGTTCGGTGACGGCAAGATAGAACTCGAAACCCTTCGGGTCCTTCTGCTTCTTGAGCTGGTGGAGATTGAGGCCCGTGGACCTGAGGAAACCCTGGATCGCAGGCTCCGGCGCATCCACGCGCGGACCCTTGCGCTCCTCGGTGACATCCGCCTGTTGCGCCGGCAGGCCTTCGATCACCAGCGCAAGCCGTCGCGGCGTTGCATACGAGCGCGCGCCTTCGT
This sequence comes from Micropepsaceae bacterium, assembly GCA_044351125.1. Classification (GTDB taxonomy): domain Bacteria; phylum Pseudomonadota; class Alphaproteobacteria; order Micropepsales; family Micropepsaceae; genus SZUA-430. The sequence goes on along the minus strand of JBILGJ010000112.1, from coordinate 3,768 downwards.
TGAGGAAGCCGCGATCGGTAAGCCCACCTACCACGAGCCGCTCGAGGTCACGCGCCGCCTGCGCCTGCATGCGGGCCGGGATTTCTTCCGAGAAGAGTTCAAGAAGAAGCTGTGCCATGTCAGCGCATCCCGCTCAGGCCGGCGCCGGCTGTCATGCCCTGCGGACTGTCGACCCAGGCTTGCGCACATTCGCGCGCCAGGGCACGCACGCGCCCGATATAGGCCTGCCGCTCGGTCACGCTGATCACGCCACGCGCATCAAGAAGGTTGAAGGTATGGCTCGCGCGGATGCACTGTTCATAGGCAGGCAGCACGTGCCGCCATTCCGGATGCTCGGCCGAGCGCCCGACCTTGCGCGAGAGCAGCTTCTGGCACTCAGCCTCGGCATCCTTGAAATGCTGGAACAGCGCATCAGTAGTCGCATGCTCGAAATTGTAGCCCGCCTGCTCGACCTCGTTCTGGTGATAGACATCGCCCCAGCGCATGAAGTCTGGCGAGGAACGATCCATCGTGTTGTAGGCAAGGTCGAAGCCGTTATCGACGCCCTGCACATACATCGCCAGGCGCTCAAGCCCATAGGTGATCTCGGCCGACACCGGACGGCAGTCAATGCCCCCCACCTGCTGGAAATAGGTGAACTGCGTGACTTCCATGCCGTCGCACCAGACTTCCCAACCCAACCCCCACGCGCCCAGCGTCGGCGACTCCCAGTCGTCCTCGACAAAACGGATGTCATGCTGGTCGGGCGAGATCCCGAGAGCCTTCATCGAACCCAGATAAAGGTCGAGCACATTGCTGGGTGACGGCTTCAGGATTACCTGGAACTGGTAATAGCGCTGGAAGCGGTTCGGGTTGTCGCCATAGCGTCCGTCCTTCGGCCGGCGCGAGGGCTGCACATAGGCGCACTTCCATGGCTTGGGGCCCAGCGCACGCAACGTTGTTGCCGGATGAAACGTACCCGCCCCCATCTCCATGTCATAGGGCTGCAGCAGGACACACCCCTGTTCCGCCCAGTAATGCTGCAGCGTCAGGATCAGCCCCTGGAAGGAACGGTCAGGTTTGTTCGTCATTGTTCTTTCCGCCTCAACACAGGTCGCGCAGCAGGGCTCTCACTCAAGCCCCAGCTTTTTCTTGATCAACTCGTTCACCGCCTGCGGGTTCGCCTTGCCACCCGTGGCCTGCATGACCTGGCCCACAAACCAGCCGACCATCGACGGCTTGGCCTTGGCCTGTTCGACCTTCTGCGGATTGGCGGCGATCACCTGGTCAACGGCCGCCTCGATGGCACCCATGTCAGTGACCTGCTTCATGCCGCGCTTCTCGACGATGGCAGCAGGATCGCCACCCTCAGTCCAAACGATCTCGAACACGTCCTTGGCAATCTTGCCCGAAATTGTACCAGCGCCGATCAGCGACACGATAGAACCCATCGCGGCCGCCGACACTGGGCTCTCGGCAATGGCTTTGCCTTCCTTGTTCAGGCGCCCGAAAAGTTCGTTGATGACCCAGTTGGCCGCAAGCTTGGCATCCCGCCCCTTGGCGACCTGCTCGAAGAAATCGGCGCTCTCCCGCTCGGCAACAAGAATGCCCGCGTCATAGGCGTTGAGACCATAGTCCTTCATGAACCGGTCCTTCTTGTCATCCGGCAATTCAGGCAGCGAGGCCTTCACCCGCGCGACGAACGCATCGTCGAACTCCAGCGGCAGGAGGTCCGGATCCGGAAAATAGCGATAGTCGTGCGCTTCTTCCTTCGAGCGCATGGACCGAGTCTCGCCCTTCTTCGAATCGAAGAGACGTGTCTCCTGCTTGATCGTGCCGCCACCCTCGATGATGTCGATCTGGCGGCGCGCCTCGTACTCAACCGCATGCGCCACAAAGCGCATCGAATTGACATTCTTGATCTCGCAGCGCGTTCCCAATGGACCACCCGGCTTGCGAACAGAAACATTAACGTCGGCACGCATGGAGCCTTCCTCCATGTTGCCATCGCACGTGCCCAGATAGCGAAGGATCGCGCGCAGCTTCTTGAGATACGCCGCAGCCTCCTCCGCCGAACGCAGGTCGGGTCGCGACACGATTTCCATCAGCGCGACGCCGGCACGGTTCAGGTCGACGAAAGACTGGTCGGGATGCTGGTCATGAAGCGACTTGCCGGCGTCCTGCTCGAGATGCAGGCGCTCGATCCCGACCTCGATCGTCCTGCCGCCCGGAAGGTCGACAAGAACGATCCCCTCTCCAACCACCGGCTGCTTGTACTGGGAGATCTGATAACCGGACGGCAAGTCCGGATAGAAATAGTTCTTGCGGTCGAAGACCGAGTACTTGTTGATCTGCGCTTTCAGGCCAAGCCCCGTGCGCACCGCCTGCTCCACGCAGAAGCGGTTTATGACCGGCAGCATGCCCGGCATGCCCGCATCGATGAAGCTCACATGGGCGTTGGGGTCGGCACCGAATTCCGCAGACGCGCCCGAGAACAGCTTGGCCTTCGACAGGACCTGCGCATGCACTTCCATGCCGATGACGATTTCCCACTTGCCCGTGGCGCCGTCGATAAGCGGACCGGTTTCCGTTCGTGTCGTGACCATGGCTTAAACCTCCCACCAGGCCTGCGGCCGCGGCGTCGCGCCAGCGGCCTTCTCGATGACCTCGCCCACGCGGAACAGCGTGGCTTCGTCGAACGCCTTGCCGATGAGCTGCAGTCCGAGCGGCAACCCCTCGGCGTTCAGCCCCGCTGGCACCGACAGGCCCGGCAGGCCCGCCAGGTTCACGGTCACGGTGAACACGTCATTGAGGTACATCGAGATCGGATCGTTCGTCTTCTCGCCGATGCCAAAGGCAGGCCCCGGCGCCGTCGGCGTCAGCAACACGTCGCACTTCGCATAGGCCTCCTCGAAGTCGCGCGCGATCAGCGTGCGCAGCTTCTGCGCCTTGATATAGTAGGCGTCATAATAGCCGGCCGAGAGCACATAGGTCCCGATCAGGATACGGCGCTGCACCTCGCGCCCGAAGCCCGCAGCACGCGTATTTTCATACATGGACGTGATGTCCCTGCCGGGCACCCGAAGACCAAAGCGTACACCGTCATAGCGGGCCAGGTTCGACGAAGCCTCGGCCGGTGCCACGATGTAATAGGCCGGTAGCGCATACTTCGTGTGCGGAAGGCTGACATCAACGATCTCGGCACCTGCGTCCTTGAGCCAGGAAATGCCGTTCTGCCACAGCGCCTCGATTTCGGCTGGCATGCCATCGATCCGGTACTCCTTCGGGATACCGACACGAAGCCCCTTGATGTTGCCGGTCATCGCCGCTTCGTAGTCAGGCACCGGGATGTCAACGCTGGTCGAATCGAGCGGATCGTGGCTCGCCATCGACTTAAGCATGATCGCGCAGTCGCGCACCGTACGCGCCATCGGTCCGGCCTGGTCCAGCGACGAGGCAAAGGCAACGATCCCCCAGCGCGAGCAGCGCCCATAGGTCGGCTTGATGCCCGCAATGCCGGTGACGGCGGCAGGCTGGCGGATCGATCCACCCGTGTCTGTTCCGGTCGCACCCATGACAAGACGCGCCGCAACCGACGCCGACGAACCGCCGGATGAACCACCGGGAACAAGCTTTGTGTCCGAACCCTTGCGCCGCCACGGATTGATGACCGGGCCGTAATAGCTCGTCTCGTTGGACGAGCCCATCGCGAACTCATCCATGTTGAGCTTGCCCAGCATCACCGCGCCATCGTTGAACATGTTGCGCGTGACGGTGGACTCGTAGGCA
>JBILGJ010000111.1:0-7885 GCA_044351125.1 Micropepsaceae bacterium | reverse complement strand
GCGTGCCGCCAAGGCCACCGGCCTCCTTCGGCCAGGTGATGCGGGCATAACCCTTGGCCGCCTTCTTGGCCTGCCAGGCCTTGGCAGCCTTCAGCGCTTCGGCTTCCTCGCGCTGGTGGCGCGGATTTTCCGACGACAAACCGACCGGCGACTTGGGCTTGGCATTGGCTTCAAGCCAGGCGCGGACTTCCGAGCGGAACTTCGCCTCTTCGGGGGTATCATTGAAATCCATGGGATCAGTCTCTCTGTTGCGATGGATGAATTACGCGACGTTCTTCTTCTCGAGATGGGCGACCAGGCGGTCCTTCCATACCCGGGCAGAACCGAGCGCGAGATTGAGTGTCTTGGCGCGGCGATAATACAGGTGGCAGTCCAGCTCCCACGTGAAGCCCATGCCACCATGCGTCTGGATGTTTTCCTTCGCCGCGTGATGGAACGCGTCGATCGCGCTCACGCGCGCACCAGCCGCAGCTTCCGGCAGGTCGGCCGCATTGGTCGACAGCGCCCACGCGCCGAAATAGGCGTTCGAACGCGCCAATTCGTTCATGACATACATGTCGGCCAGCTTGTGCTTGATCGCCTGGAACGAGCCGATCTGGCGTCCGAACGCAAAGCGGTTCAGCGCATAGTCCTTGGCCATGACCAGACAGGCATCGGCGCCGCCCACCTGTTCGAAGGCCATCAGCACGGCAGCCCGGTCGAGCACGCGCCGCGAAAGGTCCCACCCCTCGCCAGGCGCACCCAATGCTTCAGCCGGCGCACCCTTGAAGGTGATCTCGGCCTGGCTGCGCGACGGATCCACCGTCTTGACCTGGCGACGCGACACGCCCGGCCCCTTCAGGTCGACGATCGCCAGCGACAGTCCGCGCTCCCCGCCGGCGTCGGACGACTTGGCCAGAACGATGGCAAAGTCGGCACAATCGCCATCGGGAACCGGCACCTTCACCCCGTCGAGCTTGCCGCCCTTGAAGGTCGCGGCAATGGTCTTCGGCAGCGGTGGCTTCGCGCCTTCGGCGATGGCGAACGTGCCGATCATCTCGCCGCTGGCAAGCTTCGGCAGGTATTTCTGCTTCTGCGCGTCACTGCCGGCCAGCAGCAGCGCCTCGGTTGCCAGATAGACCGACGAGGCGAAGGGAACAGGAGCCACCACGCGGCCCAGCTCTTCAGCAATCACACACAACTCGAGATGGCCAAGCCCAAGCCCGCCGAACTCTTCCGGCACGGCCGTCCCCAGCCAGCCCATCTCGGCGATCTGCTTCCACAGGGCCTTGTCATAAGGCTCGTCGCCCTCGAGGATCTTGCGCACGACTTTCGGCGTGCACTTCTCCGACAGGAACTTGCGCGCCTGTTCCTTGAGCATCTTCTGGTCGTCTGAAAAATCGAAATTCATGGTCGCCCTCAAAGTAAAACCTTTGAAACGGCGCCCGGATCTCAGCCCTCGGCGCCGCCGAGATTGCGCTTCAGCTTTTCGAGTCGCGCAATCAATTCCTTGACTTCATTCTGTCGCACACCTTGCAACATCTGCGCAAATGTTGCCTGCGCAGCCGCAGCAATCGGCTCTGCAAATCGCTCGATCTTTGCCGTAGCGGAAACCAGCTTGGCCCGCCGGTCAGTGGGATGATTGCGACGGACAACCCAGCCGCCATCCTCCAGGCGGTCGATGATCTTGCCCAGCGGCGCCTTCTCCATTTCCAGAAGATCGGCGAGCTCCGTCTGTGAAATGCCGCCTTTGGCGCGCTCGAGCGTGAACAGCACCCTGAGTTGCACGCGCGTGAGCCCGAGGTTGCGAACCCGCGCCTCGAAGCTTCTGCTTAACAGCCTGTGAACATCGACAAAGAGCCAGCTGAGCCGGGATTCCGTCTCCATGAGCGCCCGCAGCTCGTCAATGGAACGCGCCCGTCCCCCAGCCTTTGCTGCGGTCTTGCCCGCGGCAGCCTTTCCGCGATCCGGGGACGAAAATGTCTCACTCAAGGCCGGCGCTTCCTGCTTTCTTAATTGGTATAAGCATATATAGTATCCATGTATACGATATTAAACGTCAACCGGTATTTTCCCATGCGTCCCTTCCGCATCGTGTCCCTGCTGCTCGCCTCAACCCTGGCCGTAGGCCTCGCCTCATGCGGCAAGAAGGAGACGGCGTCCGAACAGGCCACGCCCGTCAAGGTCACAGCCGTTTCCGTTACGACGAGCAAGGTGACAAGGACCGAAGTCTCGCTGCCGATCCTCGCAACCGGCTCGTTGACGCCATCGCGCCAGACCGATATCGGCCCCTCGGTCGACGGCATCATCGAGCAGGTCTGGGTGAATGTGGGCAGCCGCGTGAAAAAGGGCGAGCCGCTGTTCCGCACACGCGACGTCGACATCCGCCTGCAGGTGAAGGAACTCGAAAGCCAGGTCGCCCTCGCCCGCGCACAACTGGCCAACGCGAAGAACGAACTCACCCGCCAGAACACGCTGAAGACCGGCGGCTGGGTCAGCCAGTCCCGCATGGACACCACGAAAACCGGCGCCGACGTGGCCACAGCACAGCTCGGTGTCTGGGAGGCCCGCCTCGCGCAGGCGCGCCAGATGCTGAACGACACGACGGTGCGCGCGCCCTATGACGGCGTGATCTCGCGCAAGGATGTCTACGAAGGCCGCTTCATGGCCACCCGTTTCGGCGGCATGCCCGGCGGCGCCGCGGGCGTCGTGCAGATCATGGGTATCGACCCTCTCGCGGTGATCGTGAACACGCCCAGTGTGAATTTCGGCCAGCTCAAGCTTGGCATGCCCGCGCGCATTCGCGTGGATGGCATCGAAAAGGCTTTCGAGGGCAAGGTCGCCGTCATCAACTACGGCGTCGACTACCGCTCGCGCGGCGTCGAGGTGCGCATCGCGCTTCCCAACCCTGGCTACAAGATCCTGCCTGGCCTCTACGTGCGGGTGGAACTCCTGCCGGAACCACGGCCGGCGCTTGTCGCCGACCGCCGCGTCGTGCTGGGAACGGCAGGCGCACGCTATGCCTTCATCAATGACAAGGGCAAGGCACGCAAGATCCGCCTCTCGGTTCGCGAACTGGATGGCGAGCGCGTGGAGATCCTGAACAACGTACCCGTGGGCACCGAACTGCTCGGCGGCCCGAACATCCAGCAACTCGCCGACGGCGTGCCGGTCGAGATCCAGAAATCCCCTGTCGCCGACACCAAGCCCACCCAGGCTCAACTCTAAGCGGACCGGCGGCGTCACATGTGGATTTCAGATCTTTCGATCCGCCGCCCCGTTCTGGCGGTCATGCTCATCGGCGCCCTCGTGGCCCTTGGATGGGTGTCTCTCCAGCGCATCGGCGTCGACCTCTTTCCCCGGGTCGAGTTTCCGTACGTGACGATCCAGACCGTGCTCGAGGGCGCCAGCCCCGATGCGGTCGAAACCGACGTCACCGACACGATCGAGGCCCAGGTCAACACGATCGGCGGCATCAAGTCGCTCACCTCGCAAAGCTTCGAGGGCGCCTCGGTCATCATGATCGAGTTCGGCCTGAGCGAAAACGGCGATATCAAGGCCCAGGATGTGCGCGACAAGGTCAACCTGGCGCTGCGCGACCTGCCCCAGGACGCCGAGCAACCCGTCATCCAGAAGATCGACCCGGACGCCGAACCGATCCTCTCGGTCATGCTGTCGGGCGACATGGCCACACGCGACCTGACCGAATTCGCAGACAAAATCGTCAAGGAACGCCTGCAGCGCGTGCCCGGCGTGGGCCAGGTGGTGATCCTCGGCGGCCGAAAGCGGCAGATCCGCGTCTGGCTGGATGCCGACAAGATGCGCGCCTACAACATCACCGCCGATGATGTCGTTGCCGCCATAAGGCGCGAGAACACCGACGTTCCCGGCGGCAACCTGACCATGCCGGGCGACCGGGCCGAGTTCAGCGTCAAGACGAAAGGCGAGGTCAAGTCGGTCGACGATTTCCGCAAGATTGCCGTTGCCTTCCGCCCCCTGCAATTGCCAACATTGCTGGGAGACGTCGCCCGCATCGAGGACGGCGCAGAGGATGAACGCACCTTCGCCACGCTGAACGGCAAGCCCGGGATCTCGCTCGAGATCCGCCGTCAGTCGGGACAGAACACCGTCGAGGTCGCAAAGGCCATCAAGGCCGAGATCGAGCAGATGCGGCCGCTCCTGCCGGCCGGCGTCGACATGATCCTCGCGCGTGACACGTCGCTGTTCATCGAGGATTCGATCAACGACGTCGGGTTCGACATCGTGCTCGGCATCTTTCTCGTCATCGTGATCACGATGGCCTTCCTGCTGGACTTCCGTGCCACCGTCATCGTGGCGGTTGCCATGCCGACATCGCTGATCGCCACCTTCTTTGCCTTCTACCTGGCCGATTTCACGCTGAACAACCTCACGCTGATGGCGTTCTCTGTCGCCGTCGGCCTGCTGGTCGACGACGCCATCGTCGTGCTGGAAAGTGTCCATCGCAAGCTGGAGGAGGGAATGTCCCCGATGGAGGCAGCCTCCAAGGGCACCGCCGAAGTCGGCGTCGCGGTCATGGCCGGCACATGGGCGGTCGTGGCGGTATTCGTGCCCATCGCCTTCATGGACGGCATCATCGGACGCTTCTTCTATCACTATGGCCTTGCGATCGTGTTTTCGGTGATGGTGTCGCTTCTCGTGTCGCTCACGCTGACGCCGGCGCTTTGCGCCAAGTTCCTCACCAAGTTGAAACTCGGCCCGATTGCCCAGCGCGTGGAGCATTTCCACCGCGCCATGGAAGAGGCTTACCGGCACGGCTTGAAATGGTCGCTGTCCCACCGCCTGATCGTGATGGCGGGCGGATTTGCCTTTATCGTGGCCGGCATGATGCTGGCCCGCGGCATCCCCTTCGACTTCCAGTCCAAGGCCGACCGCTCCGAATTCCTCGGCCAGGTCGACCTGCCCTTCGGCACCGGTATCGCCGAGGCCCGCGCCGTCAGCCAGCGCATCAGCAAGACCCTGCTGGCCCTGCCCGACATCAAGACCGTGTTCGTGACGGTCGGCGGCGGCACCCAGGGACGCATCAACCGCATCAGCATTTACGCCGGCTTGACGCCAAAGAAGGGACGCAGCCGCGACCAATTCGTCATCATGCAGGAAGCCCGCCTGGCACTGGCCAAGGCCATCCCGGAAGCCAAGCACATCGAAGCCACGGAAGTTCCCTGGATCGGCGGCAACTCGAGCTTCAACGTTGCGATCACCTATTCGCTGCAGGGCCCATCGCTCGAAGTGCTGCGCGAGAAGGCCGACGCCATCGTCGCGGCCATGCGGGCGGACCAGGCCACTTTCACCGATATCAGGTCCTCCTACGAAGCCGGCAAGCCCGAGGTCCAGATCGACGTCGATCGCGACCGTGCCGCCGACCTCGGTGCTGCCATCAGGCCGCTCGCCACCACGGTTCGCGCGCTCGTAGGTGGCGTCGACGCAGGCACCTACGAGGAATTCGGCAACCGCTACGACGTGCGGGTACGCCTCGAGGAAGAGCAGCGCGACGACCCGGCCAAGCTCGCCCAGATCCAGGTTCGCACCAACAACGGCAATCTGGTCGACCTGGCCAGCATGGCCTCATTCCGCATCGAGGAAAGCCCGGCCCAGGTGGATCGGCGCAACCGCGCACGCACCATCACGGTGATGGCCAATACCCCGCCGGGCGTGGCACTCGGCACGGCGACGGACCGCATGCAGAAACTGGTCACGAAGATCGGCATGCCCCAGGGCTACAAGGGCACGTTTATCGGCCAGGCCGAGCGCATGAAGGAAGCTGCAGATGCCATCGCCTTTGCCTTCCTGCTCGCGATCATGGCGCTCTACATGATCCTCGCCAGCCAGTTCAACAGCTTCTCCCAGCCCGCGATCATCATGCTGACAGCCCCCCTCTCTTTCGTCGGCGCCTTCGCCGCGCTCTGGCTGTCGGGCATGACGCTGACCATGTTCGCCCAGATCGGCATGATCGCCTTGATGGGTCTCGTGATGAAGAATGGCATCCTGCTCGTCGACTACGCCAACACCGCGCGTGAGCAGCGTGGACTGTCGGCGCACGACGCAATCTCCGAGGCAGGCCCGCGCCGCATGCGCCCCGTCCTGATGACCCAGCTGGCCACCGTCTTCGGCATGATCCCCGTCGCCATATCGGTCAGCCAGGGCGCTGAATTCCGCAATGGCATGGGTGTCCTGATCATCGGGGGCATTCTGTCTTCGACGGTGCTCACCCTGTTCATCGTGCCGGTGGCCTACACGCTGATGGCCGATGCCTTCGCCTGGTTTAACCGTGTCCGAGGCCGCATTCCCGGTTTGGCACAGCGTCAATCACCCGTGCCTGACTGAACCTTTAGCGGGAATTAAGGGCTGCCGTGCAATTCTCCCCATCACGCAGGCCTGACGAAAAAGGGGACAGTATGGCGAAGGCTCAATTCCACAAGAACCAGCGCGTCTTCGTGAAAACAGTCGGCACCTGGTCTGTTATTGAGAAGATCATCCCGCACTGGACCAAGGGCATCGACGAGCCCCTGCGCATCCACTACGAGGTTGGTCTCGGGCGTGAATTCTCTGCCGACGAACTCCAGCCCGACGCTCCCGAAAAGACCACCGTCAGCGGCTCGGCAGAGCAGTGGCGGATCATCCGCACCCGCAACAGGTCCAAGTCGATCGAGGACTGCGCAGGCCATCCTTATCCGGGCACGCATCCCACCATCGTCACAGGCGACAGCGACTGGGGCGGATGGCGTGTATCGGGCTCGGAGTACGAGCTCCACCCCTTCCGGATCGAGTTCCAGGCCCGCATGATCATGAACGCGCCGAAGATGGCGATGCTCCTGCGCGCCCTGGTCAACTATGCGAAAATCGAGGCCGGCAGCGTGCCCGACGAAGTCGCTTCGCTCGCACAGGAAGCCGCCGCCATCCTGCGCCATGTCGACCAGGACATGCAGCAATAGAAACGCGCAACCATCGGGACAGGTACCCCTGTTGCGCACAGCCTGAAATGAAGTAAACCCGGGGCAGCAAACGAGGCTGCCCGATGAAGACCGAACAACCCGTCCCCGTCAAGCGCCTGGACTACAGGCCCGCGCCCTACCGCATCACGCGCACCGAGCTCGAGTTCCACCTCGATGAAGCCGCGACCCGGGTATTTGCCACGATCCATGTCGAACGCCAGGGCGACGACGGTGGCCCGCTTGTCCTCGACGGCGAGCAGCTGAAACTCGTCGACATCAAGCTTGACGGCCGCCCCCTCGACAAGGCCGCCTTCGAGATCACGCCCGATCAGCTCATCATCAGCAACCCGCCCTCCACGCGGTTCCGCATCGACACAGCGGTCGAGATCAACCCCGCCGCCAACACGGCGCTGTCGGGTCTCTACATGTCCGACGGCATGTTCTGCACGCAGTGCGAGTCCGAGGGTTTCCGTCGCATCACCTATGCCTATGACCGGCCCGACAACATGTCGGTCTATCGCGTGCGGATGATCGCCGACCGCGCCCGCTTCCCGATCCTGCTGTCGAACGGCAATCCCGCCGGCTACACGACATTGCCGGGCGGCCGCCACATGGCCGAGTGGGACGACCCGTTCCCCAAGCCGTCCTATCTGTTTGCCCTCGTGGCCGGCGACCTCGCGCAGCGCGAAGATACCTTCGTCACCCGTTCGGGCCGACGTGTGAAGCTTGGCATCTACGTGACCCACGGCAACGAAGACAAGGTCGACTTTGCCATGGGCGCCCTCAAGCGCTCGATGAAATGGGACGAAGACGCCTTCGGTCGCGAATACGACCTCGACGTCTTCAACATTGTCGCGGTCAGCGCCTTCAATTTCGGGGCCATGGAAAACAAGGGTCTCAACATCTTCAACGACAAGCTTGTCTTGGCACGCCCC
>JBILGJ010000109.1:0-7958 GCA_044351125.1 Micropepsaceae bacterium | reverse complement strand
TTCGGCCGCGCACGATGGGCGCAAGCAGGTAGAGCCGCGTACCCTCCGGCAACGCCAGCACGCGGTCGGCCATCTGGCTGACCGTCTGGCTTTCGATGGGAAGGCCCGTGACGGGCGAGTAGGGCACGCCAACCCGCGCGAACAGCAGTCGCAGATAGTCATAGATCTCGGTGACGGTACCCACCGTCGAGCGCGGGTTGCGCGAGGTGGTCTTCTGTTCGATGGAAATCGCCGGCGACAGACCCTCGATATGGTCGACGTCGGGCTTCTGCATCAGTTCCAGGAACTGGCGCGCATAAGCTGACAGGCTTTCGACATAGCGCCGCTGGCCCTCGGCATAGATCGTGTCGAAGGCAAGCGAGGACTTACCCGACCCTGACAACCCTGTCATGACGACAAGCTGGTCACGGGGGATGTCCACGTCGACGTTCTTCAGGTTGTGCTCGCGCGCACCCCGGATGGAAATGTTCTTCTGCATGGAAGGCTTGTTCGTTTGACCCCGGGCCACGGTTCACTGCACTCCACAGATTTGACGAATCTTTGCTTGACTTTTAGAACGTAACAAGAACATATTACGACGGCAACGGTGGCGGCGGCCCATGTCCAGTGGTTAAAACGCCGGGACCGGGACTGAGCACACGCGAGATCGGAAGGAACAAGGGTATGGCTGGCGTCAACAAGGTAATTCTGGTGGGAAATCTGGGTGCCGATCCGGAAGTCCGCAAGCTTGCATCGGGCGAACCCGTGGTCAACCTGCGCATCGCCACGTCTGAATCCTGGCGCGACAAGGCCTCGGGCGAGCGCAAGGAGCGCACCGAATGGCACAAAGTCGTGATTTTCAACGAAAACCTGGCCAAGACGGCCGAGAAATACCTCCACAAGGGCTCAAAGGTGTACCTCGAAGGGCAACTCCAGACCCGGAAGTGGCAGAACAAGGATGGCCAGGACCAGTACACGACCGAAGTCGTGCTGCAGCGTTTCCGCGGCGAACTCGTGATGCTCGACGGCAAGGGCGGTGACGCCGCGCTCGAGGGTGCCTCCATGGGCGGCGGCGGCGGCCGCAAGGCGATTGGCGGTGGCCGCGGCAACGACAACGACTTTGCAGCCTCCGGCGACGACGAGATTCCGTTCTGACAAGGCCCGTCGTCCACGGCCTCGACCTGTCCTATTTCACGGGCAAGCTCGAGGCCTATTTCCGCACAAAGGGCATTGACTACGAACTGCGCGAGATGACGACCGCAAGCTTCCGCGCCTGCGGTCGTGCCACCGGCTTGTTGCAGATGCCGCAGGTCGAAATGCCAGACGGGACCTGGCTCACCGACACGACGCTGATCATCCAGCACATCGAGCGCACGCAACCCGAACCCGCCATCACGCCACGTGATCCCGTCGCGCGCTTTGTATCCCTTCTGCTCGAGGATTTCGGCGACGAGGCGCTCTGGCGACCCGCACTCTATTACAGGTGGGCGTTTGCCAACGACGCAAGGCTGATGAGCGCGCGGCTGGCCCGGGGCATGATGCGCGACGTTCCGCTTCCCTTCTTTCTGCGACGACAGATGATCCTGCGTCGCCAGCAGCTCGTCTATCTGCGCCGGGACGGCGTGACCGCACACACCCGTAGTGCCATCGAACAGCTCTACATGGCCACGCTGCAAGCAATGGAGTTGGCCCTCGCACATCACCCGTTCGTGATGGGCCAGCGCCCCTCCGTCGCCGATATCGGCCTGTTCGGTGCCATGTTTCGCCACTTCTTCTGCGACCCGACACCGGCCAGCATCATGCGCCAGCACGCGCCACGCACATTGGCGTGGGTCGCGCGCCTCTGGGCCATCAAGCCTGACGACGTCGCAGCCGCGCCAGCGATTGAAACTGTGACCGCGACACTGTCAGGCCTGCTCAGGCTGGTGGCGACAGTTCACCTGCCGGAATTGCAGGCCCATGCCAGTGCCGTGGCGCAGAAACGGCCGACGGCATCATTCCTTGCCTTCGGCGCACAGTTCCATTTACCGGCAAGCCCTTACCGCGCGTGGTGCCTGGGCCAGCTTCAGCGCGCGTGGCAGGCGCTCTCTGAAGACGAACGCCGCAATGCGGTTTCTCTGCTGGCCGATGACGATGCAGCCGCAATACTCGCAGCCCCGCCGCTGCCCGATGCCTTCGTGCCCCCGCACTTGCCGCTCATCCCGCAGTCAGCAGACCGGCCACGCGACCGCAACGGCCTCTAGCCGGGCGCGTCGTTCCGGAAAGGGCGAATTCGTCTCTGGTGTCAGGCCGTGGCCCGTTCGGCCCTGCTCTTGGGAACGATCGACAGGCTCTCCAGCACCTTCATGATGCTCTCGAGGCTGATCGGTTTCGAGACATAAGCATCCATGCCCGCCGTGATGTATCTCTCGCGATCGCCGGTCATGGCGTTGGCGGTCACGGCAACAATCGGCGTGCGGGCCGCTGGCGTGCCAAGGGCGCGGATAAGCCCGGTAGCCGCAATTCCGTCGAGCTCCGGCATCTGCACGTCCATGAAGATGACATCGAAAGCCCCATGGGTCGCAAGCATGACAGCCTGCGCACCATTTTCGGCGAACGTGCAGCGATGCCCGAGCGCCTCAAGCATAAGCGCCATCAGCTTTCGATTGATCAGGTTGTCTTCGGCAACGAGGACCTCCAGCGCATTGGCGCTGGTCCTGAACGGCCGGTCTTCTGCCGTAGCCACAGGCGTGGCCACTGTTTCAAATCCGAAGGTCGCCGAGAACGTCGAGCCTTCGCCCACGCGGCTGGCCAATGTGAGGTTTCCACCCATCAATTCCGCAAGTTGGCGCGAGATGGCAAGACCAAGCCCCGTCCCCCCGTGCTTGCGCGTCACGGATGCGTCGCCCTGGCTGAACTTGTCGAAAAGGCGTGCCTGCGTCGCCTCGTCGATACCCGGGCCCGTGTCGGACACATCGAAACAGATATTGCCGCTCGCCTCGACAAACGACACGTGCAGCCTGACACAACCCTGGTCGGTGAACTTCACCGCATTCGACAGGAGGTTCCCGAGAACCTGCCGCAGCCGGACCTCGTCACCCCGCACCGTTTCCGGCACATTGCCGGCCATGTGGCACTCAAAGGTCAGCCCCTTGGCGGCCGCGGCCTGTGACCAGAGATCGGAAAGCGATCCGGCTGCGCACCGAAGGTTGAAGGGGCGCATCTCAAGCTCGAGCTTGCCGGCTTCGATGCGTGACAAGTCCAGGATGTCATTGAGAACGATCAGCAGCACGCGCCCGGACTCGTGGATGGCCTCGACCTGTTCGCGCTGCGTTGGCGAGAGCGTCGTGGTGCGCAGCAGGTCAGCCATGCCAATGACACCGTTCAGTGGCGTGCGGATTTCATGGCTCATGGTCGCCAGGAATTCGCTCTTTGCCCGATTTGCAGCCTCGGCAGCTTCCTTCGCGCGCTGCAGCGCCTCGGCAGCGGCGCGCTCCTCGGTAATGTCGCGCGCAACACCAAGAATGTCACGCCCCGACGGGCTCATCGACCATGACAGAAGCGCAATTGAACCATCCTTGCGGATGTAACGGTTCTCGATCTTGTCCGAGTACCCGTCGAAGAGCTGCGCCAACACTTGCCGCATCGTCCGCTCGCGGTCATCCGGGTGCACGAAATCGATGCAGGAGCGCGACATCAGTTCCTCGGCCGTATAGCCGAGCAGCTTCACGAGTGCCGGATTGATGCGCTTGAAATGGCCAGTGAAAGATATGACGGTCAGAACCTCGACAGATGCATCGAACAGGCCATTGAGCCTTTCTTCGGCAAGCTGCCGGCTTGTGACGTCATGATGGAGCCCGAACGCCCGAAGCGGGCGCCCGTCATCGCCGAGCGTGCGCTGGATGGTCGTGGCGATGTGTCGAACCTCGCCGTCCGGGCGCATGATCCGGTAGGACAGCGTCAGCTTTTGCCACTCCCCCTGGGCGAGTTGCTGGGCAACGCGGTCGCGGTCGTCGGGGTGTATGGTTTCGAAGAACTGCTCGCGGCTCCCCAGTTCATTTTCGGGTCGGCCCCAGATGCCCACGACAGACGGGGACAGCCAGCTTGTGTTCGTGCTGGCGTCGAACTCGAAATCACCGATGTCGGCAACCCGGTAGATCTCGTTCAGTCGCCGCTCGGAGTCCCTGAGCGCAAATTCCAGCTCGCGCTCACGCGTCACGGGAACATGGGTGACCACGACGCCATCCCGCTTCCGGAACGACCGGGGCGAAACAAACAGCCGGAACCATCGCCGATCGGTATCCGAGTGGCAGCTGTATTCAAGCGAGAAGTCCTGCCTGCGCCCGTCCAGCACGGCACTCAGGCCTTCCGCCATGAGCGCAGCCGGGTCGTTTTCCTGTCCGGGCTTCGGACTTCCCAGGCAATGATGGATGTAGTTTTCACCCACGCCGAAGCTGTCGCCCGAATAGCCGTTATCGAGTGCGAACTGTCGCCAGCCATCGCTGACGTCGATAATGACGCCGTCGCCATCAAGGATCGCAATGGCTGCCGGCCCTTGAGGTGCCGAACCGGTCTTTGAGATGTCGCTCACCCAACAACCCTTGTTTTCTGGGGAAGCGAGACTAACGCCTTGAGATTGAGGGACAGTTTCAGGATTGCTAAGAAATTCCTAAGCCCCAGCCCTGCAGGTCCCCAAGGGCACAAATATATTGACACACATCGATATATCGATATAACTGCGGCTCATGACCGCCAAAGAACTCATATTCAAGGCCCTGAGCGACCCGGCCCGCCTGCGCATCGTCAACTTCCTGCGCAGGCCGGGATCCGATTGCTGCACTTTCGAGGGCAAGGTCTGTGCCTGCGACATCGAGCGGGAACTCGGCCTGTCACAGGCAACGACCAGCCATCACATGAAGATTCTCGTTGCAGCCGGGCTCGTATCGGCAACCAAGCATGGCCGCTGGATGCATTACCAGCTACGCGGCGAGACCTTTGCCGCCACCGCCACGTGGCTCGCGGCCCAGGTGGAGAACGCAGCCCCGACACCGGATGCCAGGCGCAGCGTGGCTGCATGACCACGCTGGCCATCGGCGAGCTGTCCAGCACCGCAGGCACGCCCCCGGACCTGGAGGGACGCGTCGCGGCGGTTGAGGTCCGGCTGGACAACGCCGATCGCGAGGCGATGGACCGCGTCGTTGCCGCCGTACATGCCCTTGTCATGTCCCCATGTTACCGCGATCGGGTGCTTGGCCTTGCGCCCCCCATCGCGCGCTGCCCCATGCAGCCGGACTTCGGCCTGTTTTCGGGTTATGACTTCCACCTGACCCCCCAGGGCCCCAAGCTCATCGAGATCAACACCAATGCAGGCGGCGCCTTTCACGGTGCACTCATCGATGATGCCAGGTACAGGGCGGGTCTGCCCGGGGCCCACCCACTGCACCACTGGTCCGGACTGTTCGTGCGCCAGGTGCGCAATGAATGGGCTCAGGCGGGCAGGGGAGAGCTGTCCCGTGTCGCGATCGTCGACGACAACCCGGATACCCAGTTCCTGCGGCTCGAATTCAACCTCGCGGCCCGCGAACTCAAGGCCAATGGCATCGACGCGATCATTGCCGACCCGCGCGAATTGTCGTTCAGCGATGGCGTGCTGCGCCGCGGTGCCGAGCGCATCGATCTTGTCTACAACCGGCTGACAAGCTTTGCCCTCGACCGGGACGAGGACATACCCTTGCGCGAGGCACTGCAGGCTGGCGCAGCCTGGATCACACCCGGTCCCCGCGCCCATGCGCTGCTGGCCTGCAAGCGCAACCTCGCGCTGATGGGCGACCCGGCATTTCTCGAGGCCGCGGGCCTCGACGCGCAGTCACGCGCGGATCTCGGTGCAGCAGTGCCAATGACGGTGGTTTTGTCACCGGAAAACGTCGACGAACTCTGGGCGAGGCGCGATGGCTTGTACTTCAAGCCACTCAGCGGTTTCGGATCGCGCGGTGTCTATGCAGGAGCCAAGCTGACACGCCGCACCTGGGACGCGATTGTCGCAAGCAACGACTATGTGGCCCAGTCCCTCGTGCCGCCTTCGCGCGTCCTGGTGCCGGGCCATGGCGAGATGCGGTGCGATATCCGCACCTATGCCTATGAGGGGCGCTCGTTCATGCGCCTTGCCCGTCTCTATCGCGGGCAGACGACAAATTTCCGCACCCCGGGTGGCGGATTTGCAGCCGTGACGACGCCCGCCGCGCGTTGAGGCTTGATCGAGGTCAAGGCCCGGCATCGTCGTGCCGCGCTAGTGTCAGCCCCGTCTGCTTCACCAACCCCTGAAAGCAAGGAGTTGCCAATGCCCGTCTCCGTGTCCCGCTGGACCGTCGCCTGGTTCCTCGCCTGCCTCGTCTTTGCGCTGCACATCGTCGATGAAGGCTATCATGGCACATTTGGCTTCTACAGCGACCTCGAGCGCCTTGTGACTGAGCTCCTGCCCTCGCTGAACCTGACCCCGTTCAACTTCGAGGTCTGGCTCATCAACATGAGCGGCACGGTCTTTGTGCTCTTCCTGCTGACGCTTCTTGTCTGGAGGGCAAATCCTCTGATGCTCCCGGCCTCCTACGCCTTCGCGGCCTTCCTGACAGGCAACTCGGCCTTCCATCTGCTGATGACGATCGGTCGAGGCGAGGAAGTGACGGGGGCACTGACCTCGCCACTGATGCTCGCGGCTGGCCTGTTCCTGTTCGTGGCAGCCGGAAACACCGACCCTGTTGCAGTCCGCAGCGCGGCCTGAAAGCCCGACGTTTTCAGGCCTGCGGGGCCCCTGTGGCGAAGCGTCCACAGCGCATGCGAAATTTGGCCGGATTCCAGTCGGGGAAACTCACGAATTTCGCTTGTTTTTCCTAGGCTTGCCGCGCCGGACGGGGTATGTTCCGCGCTTCAATTCCAAACTGCGCCGAGACCCCCTTGTCCGACACGAAGAACAACAGCCCGTCCGCCGGTTCACCCGGCCGTCCCGGTGGCGAAATCATCCCGATCACCATCGAAGACGAGATGAAGCGCTCTTATCTCGATTACGCGATGAGCGTGATCGTGAGCCGGGCGCTTCCCGATGCGCGCGATGGCCTGAAGCCCGTCCACCGGCGCATCCTCTATTCGATGCACGAGGCCGGCTACACCCACAACAAGCCCTACCGCAAGTCGGCCCGCGTCGTCGGTGACGTGATCGGTAAGTACCATCCGCACGGCGACCAGTCGGTCTATGACGCGTTGGTGCGCATGGCGCAGGAATTCTCGATGCGCGTCCCGCTCGTGGACGGGCAGGGCAATTTCGGCTCGGTCGACGGCGACCCGCCGGCGGCCATGCGTTACACCGAAGTCCGCATGACGCGCGCCGCCGAGGCGCTGCTCGAGGACATCGACCTCGATACGGTTGACTTCCAGCCCAACTACGACAATCAGGACCAGGAACCGGTCGTTCTGCCGGCCCGCATCCCCAACCTGCTGGTCAACGGATCGTCAGGCATCGCGGTCGGCATGGCCACGAACATTCCGCCGCACAATCTCGGAGAAGTGATCGACGGCTGCCTTGCCTACATTGCCGACCCGGATATCGGCATCGAGCAGCTCGTGGACATTGTCCCGGGCCCCGACTTCCCGACCTATGGACAGATCATGGGCCGCAACGCGGCGCGGCTCGCCCTGGTGCGCGGCCGCGGCGGCGTGGTCGTCCGCGCCCGCACCAGCATCGAGCAGATCCGCAAGGACCGCGAGGCGATCATCATCACCGAGCTTCCCTATCAGGTGAACAAGGCTCACCTGCTCGAGCGCATTTCCGAGCTTGTCAGCGAGAAGCGCATCGAGGGCATCTCGGACGCACGCGACGAATCCGACCGCCAGGGCATGCGCGTGGTGATCGAGCTCAAGCGCGACGCAATGGCCGATGTCGTGCTGAACCAGCTCTTCCGCTACACGGCGATGCAGTCTTCCTTCGGCGTCAACATGCTGGCCCTCGACGG
>JBILGJ010000110.1:0-7958 GCA_044351125.1 Micropepsaceae bacterium | reverse complement strand
CCAGACGATGGCATTGTGGATCGCCTTGCCCGTCCGCCTGTCCCACACCACGGTCGTTTCGCGCTGGTTCGTGATTCCGATCGCGCCGATCGACGACAGCGTCCGGCCTTCGATCGCACCCTTGATGACATGCAGCGTCGCCTGCCAGATCTCCTCCGGGTCATGCTCGACCCAGCCATCCTGCGGATAGATCTGCCGGTGCTCCTTCTGTGCCGAACCCAGGATCGCCCCATCCCCCCGGAACACGATCGCCCGGCTCGACGTCGTCCCCTGGTCGATGCTGAGAATGGCCTTGTCGGTGGAGCTCATGCGCAATCCTGTGCAAACGGGAAGGTTGAGCAAACTCTACCCAAATCACACCCCCCACCCAAGCTCATTCCCCGCTCTCCCTCGCTTGGCGCAGGAGAAGCCAAAGAGCATCCACACCCAAAAATCTCGTCATGGTTCGCGACGGCGAACCATGACAATGCTTTGTGGAGCGGGGGGAGCGCGTTCGTTTGTGTCGGCCGCTCCGCCTACCGCAGTTCCCCGCCAAATTTTCATAACCCATACCCCCCACTTCCTCTGGACGCCCTGCGCCCGCCTGCTAAGTTTCCCCCATGCTTGACCCCTTTGGCCGGAAGATCTCGTATCTGCGTGTGTCCGTGACGGACCGCTGCGATTTCCGCTGCACCTATTGCATGGCGGAAGACATGACCTTTCTGCCCAAGGCCGACCTCCTGACGCTGGAGGAACTCGACCGCCTGTGTTCGGTCTTTGTGGCCAAAGGCGTGCGCCGTCTTCGCCTGACGGGGGGCGAGCCACTGGTGCGCCGGAACGTCATGTCGCTGTTCCAGAGCCTCGGCCGGCACCTGGCCACGGGCGCCCTCGACGAGCTGACGCTGACGACCAATGGCAGCCAGCTCGCGCGCTTTGCGGCCGACCTGCGCGCCGCCGGCGTCCGGCGGGTGAATGTCTCGCTCGACACGCTCGACCCCGACAAATTCGCCCGGGTGACGCGCTGGGGGCGCCTCGCGCCCGTGCTCGAGGGCATTGACGCAGCGCTCGCCGAGGGCCTGAAGGTCAAGATCAATACGGTCGCCCTGCGCGACATCAACGCCGACGAGATCGAGACCATCATGCGCTGGGCCCATGGCCGGGGCATGGACATGGCGCTGATCGAGACCATGCCGATGGGCGAGATCGACGGCGACCGGCTCGCGCAGTATTTGCCTCTCTCGCTGGTGCGCGCCAATCTCGCCACGCGCTACACGCTGGTCGACACAAATCATCGCACGGGCGGCCCGGCGCGCTATGTCGATGTCGCCGAGACGGGCGGGCGGCTGGGGTTCATCACGCCGCTCACGCACAATTTCTGCGAAAGCTGCAACCGCGTGCGCCTCACCTGCACGGGCACGCTCTACATGTGCCTCGGCCAGGAAGACCGCGCCGAGCTGCGCCCCGTGCTGCGCGCGCATGCTGCTGACGACAGCGCGCTTTCCCGCGCGATAGACGAGGCCATTGCGCTGAAGCCAAAGGGCCATGACTTCGTGATCGACCGCCGCCGCCAGGCGCCCGCGGTCGCGCGCCACATGTCGATGACGGGGGGCTGATGCGCTTCAGGAAGATCCAGTTCGTCGCCTCCAGCGCGACCGAAGCCCAGGACGCGCTGCGCAAGCTGACGCGGACCTTCGGCAACGCCAAGGCTGATGCCGACGTGATCGTGGCGCTCGGTGGCGATGGCTTCATGCTGCAGACCATCCACAAGGCCCACCGCCGCGACATACCGATCTTCGGCATGAATTGCGGTTCGGTCGGTTTCCTGATGAATGACTTCGCTGTCGAAGACATTCCCGCACGCCTCGAGACAGCCAAGGCCCAGGCGATCCACCCGTTGCGCATGAAGGCGAAGACGGCCAGCGGCAAGACCCACACCGCTCTCGCCTTCAACGAGGTCTCGATGCTGCGCGAGACACGCCAGGCCGCAAAGATCGAGGTCCGCGTCGACGGACGCGTACGCCTCGACGAACTCATCTGCGATGGCATCCTCTTGTCCACGCCCGCAGGCTCGACCGCCTATAACCTGTCCGTGAACGGGCCGATACTGCCCATCGACGCTGCGCTGCTCGCCCTGACGCCGATAAGCGCCTTCCGCCCCCGCCGCTGGCGCGGCGCGCTGCTGCCGCGCACTGCCAAGGTCGTCTTCACGATGCGCGAGACCGACAAGCGTCCGGTCAGTGCCGTGGCCGACCACACCGAAGTGCGCGAGGTCACCGAAGTTTCCGTCGCCGAAGACACCTCGCTCGCCGTCAATATCCTCTTCGACGCCGACCGCTCCCTCGAGGAGCGCATCATTGCCGAGCAGTTCGTCACAGGTTGATTGCGGTGACAGTGCTGCAGAGCATTTGTCTCGAGCCCCGGCTCCGGTTCAGCGCGCTGGCCCTGCAGGGACTAGTGCACTGTGAGCGCAATTGCCCGATCAACCCCTGATCGACGTCAGCGGTTCGGCAATTTTTCCATAGCCGGCGTCCTCGGGGATCGTGAGCATCTGCTGCCCGCCGATGACCTCTACCTTTGGCTCGACCGTAACGACCGGTGTCGCGCGCGCGGCGGCAAGCGCCTCAGCGACGGTCTTTGATCCCCCAAGCTTGATCAGGTTCATCTTCGTCGGAAAGATGATCGTCCAGCGCTTGTCATCAATCGCCGCGAGGGGATTGACCCAGACAGAGTCCACCGATTCCGATCCATCGTGCCGCCCCAGTTGCCCCTCGGGCGCAGCGGCAAGATAGAAATGCGTGTCGAAGCGCTTGGGCATGAAGGCCGGCGTGATCCAGTGCGCGAACGGCACCAGCGCATCGACGGCAAGCCGCAACTGTTCGGTCGCCAGGAACTCGGCCAGCCCCTTCTGGCTGGCGTTCAGCGGTTCGCGCCAGGGCGCAAGCGCGGTTGCGCGCACCTCATCCAACAGCCCATCCGGCCCGCGCGCCAGCAGGATGCCGGATTCCTCGAACCCCTCGCGAATGGCGCACGCCGCAAGACCGAGCCGCTCCTCGTCAAGCCCCTCCGCCCCGTCACAAAGGGCGCGCACGCGCGGATCGCGGTCATGCTGATCCACCTTGCCGCCCGGAAACACAAGCGCGCCAGAGGCGAAGTCGATCTGGTGGTGCCGCTTGACCATGAAGACTTCCAGCCCCGAAGCCCCATCGCGCAACAGCAGCAAGGTCGACGAGGGCAGGGTCGCAGATGGCTTTTTCGGCTCATTCCCGGTGTTTGTCATGGCGTTCGCGCTCAGGTGCCTAAAGTTTTAATTGCTCAAATTGGCGCTCAGCTTACGACGCTCCCTTAAAGGGTCAAAGCGATACTGTGCCTCGGGGATCCGCGTCTTGTCCCCGATACAAGGTAGTACGATGCCCATGAGCGACAAGCAGTTCCGCCTGGCCGAAAGTGACATTGATGCTGGCTTCGAGCGTGGCGAGTTCCGCCTCGTGTTCCAGCCCAAGATCGACCTTGCCACGCGGCGCATGACAGGCGCCGAAGCCTTCATTCGCTGGCAGCATCCGCAATTCGGCCTTTTGCCGCCGGGTCTTTTTCTCGACTTCATCGAAGCTGCAGGGCGGATCCCGCAACTCACGGAATTCGTTTTCCACGAAAGCTTCAGGGCTGCCGCCGCCTGGCGCGCACGTGGCTTGAACTGGACCATTTCGATCAACGTGGCGCCCGGCATCGTGACGGCGCCCGATTTCCGCGACGACGTGGCCGGGCTGCTCGACGCCTACGGGATCGAGCCGGCCCGCGTGATCATCGAGATCCCCGAGCGCACCGTCGCGCAGGAGCCTGGCGACTTGTGTCAGGCGCTCAACGACATCCGCGCGCTCGGCATGCAGGTCGCTCTCGACGGCGGCGGCATCGTGCCGGTTGACCTCGACGCCTTCCACCCGATGCCCTTCACCGGGATCAAAGTGGGCGGCCCTGCCAGCATCCGCCTCGCGCAGCGCCTTGGCCTGAAAGGGCGCGGCGCGCTTGCAGCCCGCTTGCGCCAGGCCCACCGCTTCGGCCTCGAGGCCGTGGCCGTCGGCGCGGAAGACGAAGTCACGATGGAAGGTCTGGCCGACGTCGGCTTCACCTCGGCACAGGGCATCTGGATCCAGAAGCCGCTGTCCAGCGAAGAACTTCTGGCGTGGGACGGGACGTGGGCACGTGGCGCTGTTGCCATCGATGTTCGGCCGACGACCGTCCGGTCAACCGTGACGGCCTCGTCACCGGTCGCGCCGGCAAGGCCAAGGCGCCCGGCCCCCACCCACCAGCCGACACTGCAGCAGAAGCAGTTCGAGGACACGGGCACAAAGATACCCGTGCTCCAGCAGGATGGCCTGCTCGACGTTGTCGAGGACGAAGATGATCCGCATGTCGTTGGCAGCAGGCGCCCGGGCTTCGGCGCGGCGCCGGATGCCAACCTGACGATGAAGGGCCTCGTGGTCCGGCGGCCCTCGCGCAACATTGCCTGAGGCAGGCCGCACGCATTCATGCTAGATGTCTGGCATCAACAAGTGCCGGACATCAAGACCATGGGTTTCTACGAACGCCGCATCCTGCCTTGGCTCCTCGACGTGGCGATGAGCGCCAAGCCCATCACCTACCAGCGCCGCAAGGTCGTGCCGCTGGCCGAGGGCCGCGTCCTCGAGATCGGCATGGGTGCCGGCCAGAACCTGGCCTTCTACGATCCTGCGAAAGTCAGCCACATCTGGGGGCTCGAGCCATCCGCCGAGATGCGCGAACGGGCGAAGGCACGGGCTGCCGGGCTCAGCATCGGGCTCGATTTCCTCGACCTCAAGGCCGAGGAGATTCCGCTCGAGGACAGGAGCGCCGACACCGTGCTCGTCACCTACACGCTCTGCACCATCCCCGACGTGGCCCGCGCGCTGAAGGGCATGCGCCGCGTCCTGAAGCCCGGAGGCCGCATGATCTTCTGCGAGCATGGCCGCGCGCCCGACGAGGACGTTCGCCGCTGGCAGGAGCGCATCACCCCCATCTGGAAGGTCATTGGCGGCGGCTGCCACGTGGGCCGACCCATCCCCGAGCTCATCCGCGAGGGCGGCTTCGAGATTGAGAAAATGGAAACCATGTACCTGCCGTCCACGCCGCGCTTTGCCGGCTACAATTACTGGGGCACCGCCAGGTAAGGTCGCCCACCGCTTGACCTTCCGTTAAGCACAAGCCTTGGCTTGATCTTTACACCCGCTGCCTACACTGCGGCGCCATGAAAAAGGGTAAGCGTCGGGTCGACTATATATTCATCGCCGCAGCCGTCGTGCTGGTGGCGGTCGCATGGGCATTCAACGGTATCACGTTCGAGACCGGCATGAAGGATTGGCGCGATGGCGACCTAATCGTGCAGCAGGCAACGGACGTACCCGTCCTGCCGGTCTTCGGCGATGTCGAAAATCCACCCGTCCACATCGGCATTGTGACGCTGACGCCTGACGGCCCCATGGTCATCGAGGCGCGCGACACCGTGGTCGAGACCCCGCTGAAGGCCTTCATCGCCGCCGGCTACACGAACGACTACGTCGTCTACAGGATAACGGGCCTCGATCGCGCGCGCGCCACAACCGTCGTCGCCTCGGCCCGTGGAATGCTCGGCCGGCCCGGCGACTTCTTCCTCGATGAGACACCGGAACGCCTCTACTCCAGCGAACTCGTGCGAATTTCCTTCCTCAAGGCGGGCGTCAGCCTTGGCCGCACGGATCGCATGCGCACCCTGGCCCGTGGCAACAGGAACGTCGAGGTCGCGTTTGGTGCAAAGTGGCCGAACAGCCTGCCGTGCAGGAAGCGCTATCTCGATTCCGCTCAGTGCTGGACCACGGTCAGCAGCTATGAAGTGGCTCCCCCGCAATGGGTTATGGCAGACCCGCAGGTGGCCGAGGTCTTTGCAACCCCCGCAGCACCACTTGCACTGCGCATCGCCCAGCCAACCAGTATGGCCGGCACCGGTGAACAGCCGTCGGCAACGGACGCCCCGCCGGCCCTAAGGCCGTAAGGCCGAATAGATCGATATCGAACCCGACGGCGTGGGAATGGCACGGTTCTCGCGAACCGCTGCAAAGCCCGCCTCGGCGATGAGTGACGGCAGGCGTCCCTCGGCATGCGAACGCGTGCGCTCGCTGCCGTCGATCACCTGCACATGGCTGAAGGCCAGCCGCATGAGTGGCGACTTCTGCTCGCCATAATCCGCCACATAGAGCTGCCCGCCGCCCTCGATGGCCGCAAAGGCGCTGCGCAGGAAGGCGTGCTTGTCCACGTCGGGAAGGGCGTGCAGCGCCATGCAGGTGACAAGCTTGTTCGGCCGGATCGAAACGGCCGACGCCGCCATGCCTTCCGAAAATCCATGCGAGAAATGGACAAGCACCCCCGCATCGCGCGCACGGGTTTCCGCACGCGTCAGCATGATGGGGTCGGAATCCGTCCCGTGCACCGAGGCCGATGGACAGGCCTGCTTCAGCAGGATCGCCAGCGTCCCGTTGCCGCAACCCGCATCCAGGATGACATCGCGTGGCTGCGGATCGATCTCGCGTACCAGGGCACGCTGCCATGTCCGCTCGCATGTCATGAAGGCGTGGGCTGCGCCGTGGAGGGGCGACAGGCCCGGATCGACGAGTACTGGTTTCAAGGCACGGTCAAGCATCTCGGGAACTCCCCAGCCGGGGGATTGTCCCGGATGTAGTGACGCCATGGCACGTTTTCAATGACACCCGGCGCATCGGCGCAGGTGCACGGGATCAGACCGCAGCATGAACGACGATTGTGACACGCGGACCAGAGGCGATCGATGGCGACTCGCCACCATGCACGTCCATTACGTGCAGACTACGGCCGTGGTTCGGCTTTGAAAGTGAAAAACCTTTCAGCCATGGTAGCACGCCCTGCCGCGGTTTTGTGCGCAAATCCGCAAGGTGCCGGAAGAATAGTCTGTTTGCGGCAATCCGCCCGCAACAATCCTGTCACCGCGACAGGGTGTGCTCATTTTCCGGACAGACCCTGATGCGGCCTTATGTCTTTTTGTCCACCATGCTCATCACGTCGCTGCTCGCGCCCGCTGGCGCAGCAATTTCGACAACGCGTTCATCCACGTCGTCATATTCGAGCTTCAGCGCACGCGACATCGTCGCATGCATCTCGTAGGTTGTGGTGATGTAGGTGAGCTCCAGGATTTCCTCATCCGAGAGATGCGCCTTCAGCGCCGCGAAGATCCCATCCGGCACGCGTCCGCCCATCAGCACCAGGCAGTCGGTATAGGCCAGCACCGCGCGTTCCACCGGGCTCCACACATCCGCAATCGGCCAATGCGGGATCGCCTTGATCTGCTCTTCACTCAGCCCCGCGTCGCGCGAAGCCTTGCAGTGCTGCGAGAATACGAATTGCGAACCGCGCGCCCATCCTGCGCGTGTCTGCCCCAGTTCACGCAAGCGCGGCGAGATCTTCCGCTTCGGACTGCGGTAGAACTGGAAACCTTCCGTCGTGTGCTTGAAGGCATCCGGCACCAGCGCAAACACGGTCCACCAGTTTCCAGGCGTCCCCGTCGCCGTGCCCGGCTCCTTCACCGGATCGCGCTCGCCGAACAGCACCTTGTAGATCTGCTGGGCAAACGGGTCGGCATCCACCTTCGAAACCTGTCGCAGTCGGGGCATGGCTTAATCTCCGGTTCGGGGAACCCGTTCGTCGGGCCCCGCGTCAAGAAACGCCGGATTGTATCATGTCGCCAGTGGCGCCTGCCTCTCTGCAAACGCAACAGGGTGCGTCAATCCAGCAGTTCCCCCGCATCCGCAGCGTCGTCGCTCTCCCTCGCTTGCGAGGGAGTACGGTCACGCGACCGCGTGACCGGGAGGGAGTTCGTCACTGAAGCGCACCCTGCAGCGAGGAACTCCTCCGTCTGCCCGCCGCGCTGCCGCGCGCCGGTCATCCACCTCCTCACTTCGTGAGGA
>JBILGJ010000108.1:0-7975 GCA_044351125.1 Micropepsaceae bacterium | reverse complement strand
AACCGCGCGGCCATCATCGCAAGCCGCAATCTTGGATTGGCGTCGATGATCAGGGGAACGCCCGCTTCCTGACCCTTCAGGCCCTCTCCGCCCAGGACCGCAACCGCACCCCGCGCGACGGCATCCCGGACAAACGCAGCCCCGTCCGCCTTCGCGCCAGGCAAGGCTGCGAAAAGAAAACCGGGTCTCACGGCCCGGCTGTCAGCAGTCAATCCGGCAATGTCAGGATCATCCCCCGAGGGAGCCTGTCCGGCCAGGGCGCTCAGGCGCATGTTGTCAGCGTAGTTCCTCGTAGGATGCAAACGTCGTCGGCGCCTCCGGAGAGGTCTCGGTGGGCGTAACCGGAACGTTCAGCATCGGTGCAATCCGGGCGATGACTTTGCCCGCTGTCGGGGCCGCCGTCCAGCCTGCCGTGGCAAACCCCTTTGTCTCCTCGCTTGGTTGCGGCTCATCGAGGAAGACCAGCACAAGGTATTGGGGCGCCTTTGCAGGAAACACCCCAACGAACGAGGACCGCAACCGCCCCTTGTCATAACCGGCACCGACCTGCTTCTCGGCCGTTCCCGTCTTCCCGCCGACCGGATAGCCCGGGACATCCGCATGCCGCCCGGTGCCACTCACGACCACCATCCGCAGCATGTCGCGCATGTGCGCGCTGGTTTCCGGTGACAGGACCCTGATGTGGGGCACCACGTCGCGGCCGCCCCGCTTCAGCAATGTCGGCTTGCGATAGACACCACCGTTCACGACAGCAGCCGTCGCTGCAGCCACATGAAGCGGTGAAACCGACATGCCGTAGCCATAAGACGTGCTTGCCAGTTCGATCTTGCCCCAGGTCTTTGGCAACAGCGGCGCAGCTGTTTCGCGAAGCTCGAAGGGAACGGCATGCATGAGCCCCAGCCGCTTGAAATAGGCTTGCTGCACCTCGGCGCCGGACTGTTCGGCGATCATGACGGTGCCGATATTGGACGAGTGCACCAGAACCTCCGACATGCTCAGCACCCGGTCCTGCGGGTGGGCGTCCCGCACGGTGTACTTGCCGTGGCTGATGGGAACCCGCACGTCATAGGTCGACATGAGACCGGCCTTGCCGGAATCAAGCGCAGCCGCTGTGGTGAAGACCTTGATCGTAGACCCCATCTCGAACACGCCCAGCGTGGCGCGGTTGAACAGGGCGTCCTTTGCGACGGCACCGGGCTCGTTGGGGTCGAAATCAGGCATCGAGCTCAACGCGATGACCTCGGCGTTGTTGACATCCATCACGATGCCCGCAGCAGCCTTCGCCTGATAGCGCGCCATCGCTGATGCAAGTTCATCCTCAAGCGCATGCTGCACCCGAAGGTCGAGCGACAGTTCGACCAGGCCACCCTTGTTGCGCCGCTCGATGATCGTGTCCTCGATCCCGCGCTCAAGGCCGGCAAGGCCGTGGTTGTCAACGCTCACATAGCCAAGCACATGCGAGGCCGTCCGGCCGTTGGGATAGACGCGCCGCGGCTCCTCGCGGAAATGCAGGCCCGGCAGCCCAAGCTGGCGGATGGCGATCTGCTGGGCCGGCGGCACATTGCGCTTGATCCAGACGAAGGCCTGCCGCGTGGACAGCTTCCGCGTGATCGTGTCGGCATCGAGCCCGGGAATGACCCGCGCAAGCTCGCGCGCGGCATCTGCCGGATCCCAGATCACGCGCGCATCCGCAAACAGCGAAGCGCCCCGCAGGTCGGTGGCCAGGATCTCGCCCTTCCGGTCCACGATGTCGGCCCGGTAATAGGATGTCTCGTTGACCGACGCGACGCTGCGCCCCACCGAAGGTTCGCGCAGGATCGAAACCTCGATCAGACGCCCAAGGAGCAGCGCAAACAGGACAAGGAACCCCGTCATCGCAAGCGAGAGGCGCTGCCGGGTCTTTGCAATCGCACCGCGCGCATCAGCCTGGCGCTTGAAGGTCTCGTCGGCCGTCATGGTGCAACCTGCGTGGTTGGCCCCTTCGAGGGGATTGAAGCTGGCTCACGCGCCGCGCCATTCGCAGATTCACGGAATGGAAGATCCGACGGCTGAACCGTCGTGACGCCCGGTTTGTCGGCCTCGCCACGCTCAGGCAGGTTGGCCATGATCACGATCTGGCCCGGTGAAGTCGGCATCAGCTTCAGGCGCTGGCGTACCAGCGCTTCAAGCCGTTCGGACTGGTTGAAATAGGACCAGTCGGCCTTCAGGACGCGGATATTCTCGGCCTCCTGCGCAATCTTGAGGTCCAGCTCCTTCAGCATCTTTTCCTGCTGCTTGACCTCATGCACGCCGGTATAGAGCCCGAAGATGAGCATCACGAGCAGGACAGTCCCGAGAAACCCGATCGCCCGCCTCATGTGCGCACCTCCGGCAGGACGCCGGCACGGATGGCATCGAACGGTATCGCGGGCTGCCGCGTGCGCGTGGCAAACCTCAGCTTGGCCGAACGGGACCGCGCGTTGCGCTGAAGCTCCTCGCGCGACGCCGTGACCGCCTTGCGCGCGCAGGCATCAAATGATGGCCGCGCCTCGGTTGGAGCAACAGGCATGTGCCGCGACCCCTGCGCCGTGCGCCCGCAACGTTCGACCAGGAAGCGCTTCACCATCCGGTCTTCGAGCGAATGGAAGGATACGATGGCAAGCCGGCCACCGGGGTTCAGCAGCGCCTCTGCAGCATTCAGCCCGCGCGCGAGCTCGCCAAGCTCGTCATTCACGTAGATCCTGAGTGCCTGGAACGTGCGGGTCGCCGGATGGATCCCGCTGGCCTGACGCCCGACCGCGCGCGCGCAAATCGACGCAAGCTCGCCCGTGCGCGTGATCTCGCCCCGGCCCCGCGCCGCCACGATGGCCCGCGCGACCGCATTGGCCTTCAGCTCTTCGCCATAGACATAGATGATCCCGGCAAGCGCCTGCTCGGAATAGCTGTTCACGACACCGGCAGCCGATATGCCCGTATTGCCCATGCGCATGTCGAGCGGCCCGTCATGCTGGATGGAAAACCCGCGCTCGGCGACTTCGAGCTGGTCGGAGGACACACCAAGGTCGAGCACGATCCCGTCGACCGCCTCGACACCCTGCGCCGTCAGCATTTCCCGCATCGCGCCGAACGTCCCGTTGATGAGCGTCAGCCTGCCCGGAAATTCCCTAACGATTTCTTTACCACGCTCGATCGCCGCCGGATCGCGGTCGAAGCCGATCACCTTGCAGTTCGCCGCACGCAGGATGGCCCGCGAATAGCCTCCTCCCCCGAACGTGCCATCGACGATGGTCTCGCCGTCGCGCGGCGCAAGCGCCTCGAGCACCTCGGCAATCAGCACGGGAAGGTGGATGGTCTCGTTCATTTCGCCCCCTCGCGGGACGGCAGGCGAAGCTGTCCCCGCCGCTCGGCCGTCGCGCGGCGCGCCTGCAGCTTGCGAAGCTCGAGGGCCTTCGGCTCCCAGATCTCGAAATAGGCGCCCATACCCACGAAGGCAGCCGATCCGTCGAGGCCCGCATGCCGCATCAGTTCTTCGGGGAAACCGACACGCCCTTCGCCATCAAGGCTGAGTTCCACCGTGTCACCAAGCAGGGCGTAGGCGAAATCGTCATGGACTTCGCTGGAGGGGTCATGAGCGGAGACCTCGGCGTGCAGCTGCTCCATCCACGCAAGGCCACCGGCAACAATCGCAGGCCCTGAAGTCGATGCGCGCGCATAGACGGCACGCGCGCCCTGGGCCTCGAGAATATCCCTGAAGCGCGCAGGTACCGAGACCCGCCCCTTGGCATCCACCTTGTTCACGAACGTCGACAGGAAGGGGCGCGCAAATCTCATTGCGGCCTCCTCGCCATCGGGCAGGAACGGACAGACGTGACCAAGGCAGAAAGTCCCCAAGACGACGGGGCGACCCCAACCGGAGGCGCCGACGAAACCCATTGGCGGGCACAAGAACCCGCACGCGCAGAAATGGGATAACATGGGCAGACATGGGCGTCAACGCCTTAACGTGGAATTTCAAGGGTTTACCGCGCGTTCAAGCAGTGGAAAACAGCCAAATCCGGAATAATGGACGGATCGCACCTATTTAGAATGGAGACGGAACGGTCCCCCAAGGATCGCGGTGCATTCAGTCCGCACCCCCGAGATCTGGTAGACTCGATTGAACAAAAGAAGAATTGAGCCAGAGGGCCTGTAAGCCGGGTTCTGTCCCCTCCCTTGCGGGAGATGGATGACCATTCCTCTGGGACGCCCGTTACCGGACGCCTCGCGCCGCCGACCCGGATGACGAGCCGGAAACAGCCCATGTGCCATCCCTATTTGGCGTTGCTCCTGGCGGGGCTTGCCGTGCCGTCCTTGTTGCCAAGGCCGCGGTGCGCTCTTACCGCACCGTTTCACCCTTGCCGTGCATGCACGGCGGTTTGATTTCTGTGGCGCTATCCCTGGGGTCGCCCCCGCCGGGCGTTACCCGGCGCCATGTTTCCGTGGAGCCCGGACTTTCCTCCAGTGCGTTTCCGCACCAGCGATCATCCAGCCCTCTGGCTCGACCCCATACATGGCAGGTCAGGAGGGAACGTCAAGGCTTTCGAGCAAGGCTGCCAGCAGCCCCTGCGTTTCGTCATCGGCCACGCCGTCCAGCCGCGACGGCCGAAAGTGCCGCTGGAAGGCAACCACCACGAGCCGTGTTGCCTCATCAAACAAGCCCGTTTCCTCGATCCCGTAACCATAGGCCTGCAGGCCCCGCTGCAGCCGAGCAACAGGCTCACCGGACATGCCGGGCAACAGGCTCTCTCCTGAAACATGGCGCAGCACGGGCCAGAGCCCGATGCCCTCGCGCGCAAGCAGCGCCCAGGGAAAAAGCTCTCCCGGATCCTCCTTGCGCGCAGGCGCCACGTCCGAGTGTCCAACGACGTTGCGCGCCGGAATGCGGTGACGCGACAGGATCCCCTGGCTCAACTCCACCACGGCCGCGATCTGCGCCGCCGGAAACGGGCGATAGCCGAACTCGTGTCCCGGATTGACGATCTCGATGCCGATCGAGCGCGAATTGATGTCCGCATGCCCCCGCCAGCTCGACACGCCCGCGTGCCACGCCCGAAGCTGCTCGTCGACATGCGCAAAGATGGTTCCGTCCTCCTCGACCGTATAGTGCGCACTCACACGCGCTGCCGCATCGGTCAGCCGCGCGATCGCAGCCTCTCCGGTCTGCATGCCCGTGTAGTGCATGATCAGCATGTCGGGCACACCCGCGTCCGTCCGCTCGTTGAAGTTAGGCGACGGCCGGGAGACGATCCGCAGCATCAACGCCCCACCTTCAGCGTCGCGCTCGCCCGCGCCACGACATCCCCGGCCTCATTGCGCAGTTCAGCCTCGGCAAAGGCGATCGACTTGCCCCTGTGGCGCACCCACCCCTCGCCAACGAAGGTCCCGACATCGGCCCGCCCTATGAACGAGGTCTTGAGCTCAAGCGTGACCTGTGGCGTGTCGGGCTGCTGGTGCGTCAGCCGCGTTGCATGCCCGCAAAGCGAATCCAGCATGGCACACAGATAGCCGCCAAAGATGCGCCCGCCACGGTTCACGAAGTTTTCGCCAGCGTGATACGACGCCTTGACGTAGCCACGCGCCGGATCAACCGCGAGCACCTTCTTCCCCAGGCTCTGCGCCGCCGGAGACTCGATCTCGTCAGGTTCCATCAGCTGAGACCCCGCTCTTTCTTGATGATCTCGTAGGCACCGTTGATGGCCGCAACCTTCTCGTTGGCCAGCCGCACAAACTCGGCAGGCACGCCGCGCGCCACGAGGCTGTCAGGATGGTTCTCCTTCATCAGCGTGTGGTAGGCCCTCTTCACATCCGCATCGCTTGCCGCGCGGGTGATGCCGAGAATGACATAGGGATCCTCGCGGTCAGGACCGAAATGCGAAGCGCGGATCCGCTCGAACTGCGTCCGCGAGAACCCGAAAATGTCGGCCACGTGCTTGAGGAATTCGAGCTCGCCCGGATGCAGGCTGTCATCCGCCTTGGCAATCAGGAAAAGGCTGTCCAGCAGGTCTTCGAGAACCGCGGGCCGCCCACGGAACAGCGAGGCAAGCTGCCGCGCATAGGCATCGAACCCGGCGACATCCGTCTTGGCCAGGTTGAACAATTGCCCGACATTGGCCTCTTCCTCGTAGGGCACGGGAAACACCCGCTTGAACGCATCGACTTCGTCGCGCGACACCGTTCCGTCGGCCTTGGCAAGCTTGGCAGCAAGCGCAATCACGCCAATTGTAAAGGCAACTTCGTCGCGCTCACGGTCGGTATCAGCATCAACCCGGCGAGCCTCGGCCCGGTCGCCTCCGACCGCTTTGCCCTGCCCTTTGGCCTTGGACCCGCTGCGGTCCACCATCATGTGGCCGGCAATGGCCCCGAGCAGCGCCCCGAGCGGCCCGCCCATGAGGATCAGGCCCGCAGCGGCCCCGGCAATCTTGCCCCAGATCGACATATATGCTCCGTCCTGACCTGACCAAACTAGCGAAGCGACGTGGACAACGCGATGACCGACACACCGGGCTGGCACATCTGGATCGACCGCGGCGGCACGTTCACCGACATCGTCGCCATTGGCCCTGACGGTCAACCAGTGACCCGGAAGCTGCTCTCCGAGAACCCGGAGCACTATGACGACGCTGCCGTCGAAGGAATACGGCGGGTAATGGGTGTCGGGCAAGGCGATCCTTTGCCCGCCGAATGCATCCGCGCGATCCACATGGGAACCACGGTGGCAACCAACGCACTGCTCGAACGCAAGGGCGCCCGCACGGTCCTTGTCACGACCCGCGGGCTGGGCGACCAGCTCGAGATTGGCTACCAGCACCGCCCAAAGCTATTCGTCAGGCAGATCGTGCGGCCGTCGCCCCTCTACCAGCGGGTGATCGAGATTGACGAGCGAATGGACGCAACCGGCACCGTTCTCACCCCCCTTGATGAAGCCGCAGCCGAAAGGGATCTGCGCTCGGCGTTCGAAGATGGCTTCGAGGCCTGCGCCGTGGTCTTCATGCACGCCTGGCGCCACCCGGCCCACGAAAAGGCGATTGCGGCAATCGCCCGTCGCATCGGCTTCAGGCAGGTCTCGGTCAGCCACGAAGTCAGCCCTCTCCTGAAATTCGTCAGCCGCGGCCATACCACTTTGGCCGACGCGTACCTGTCCCCGGTTCTGGCAGGATACGTCAACAAGGTGTCGGCCCCCCTGGGCGAAACCGTCAGGCGCGACAAGCTGCGCTTCATGCGATCAAGCGGCTCGCTTGCCACCGCAGCTCATTTTTCCGGCAAGGATGCACTTCTGTCAGGCCCGGCGGGTGGCGTGATCGGCATGGCCGAAACAGCACGCCAGGCCGGCTTCGACCGCGTGATCGGCTTCGACATGGGAGGAACATCGACCGACGTTTCGCGCTTTGACGGGGTCTACAATCGCGCTTTCGAGGCGGAAATCAGCGGCATGCGCATCCGCTCGCCCATGCTCGCCGTCCATACCGTCGCAGCCGGCGGCGGCTCGATCCTGTTCTATGAGGGGGCCCGAATGCGCGTTGGCCCCCAGAGCGCCGGCGCAAACCCGGGTCCAGCAAGTTACCGGCGCGGCGGCCCCCTGACCGTCACTGATGCAAACATACTGGTCGGCCGCATCCAGCCCGCGCATTTCCCCCATGTCTTCGGGCCGCAAGCGAACCAGCCACTCGACGCCGCCACCGTCCGGCAGGAATTTGCGGGCCTCGCCCGCGAATTGGGCAAGTCACCCGAGGAAACCGCAGATGGTTTTCTGGACATCGCAGTGGCCAACATGGCCGAGGCCATCAAGAAGATTTCGATCGCCGAGGGCGCCGACACAAGCCTCTACACCCTTCAGTGCTTCGGAGGCGCCGGAGCGCAGCTGGCCTGCCGGGTCGCAGCCGCGCTGGGCATGCGCACGATCATGATCCATCCCTATGCGGGAATCCTGTCGGCATTTGGCATGGGTCTCGCCCACATC
>JBILGJ010000105.1:0-8071 GCA_044351125.1 Micropepsaceae bacterium | reverse complement strand
CAAGGGGCGGGCGGACTGTGCCGAAGGTGCGGGTGGTGGCGGGCGTGCTTCTGATCTGCGTGGGGCTGGCTGCGACCGCAGGCGTGACAATCACGAGCCCCGACAGCCTCTCGGGCATCCGGTTCTCGGTAGTTCTTGCGCCTTTCCTGGGTGCAGCCCTGATGGGGTTTGGGCCCATTTATGCCCTGCTTCAGCAGCGGCGGAAGAGGCGCGATTGAGCCGCCTCGTAGGCGCGCGTCGGTCCTGGCCGCGCCATCTCCCCCAATTTCCAAAGGTTGCCTTTCTCAGGTAAGCTGCTTGCTTGCAAACGCGGTGCGGGGAATGGGCATGGTCTGGGTCAAACGAATTGCTGCGTTGCTGACTGGCCTGTTGGTCGTGGGCTTGATGGGCGGTTTGTCGTGACCATGCGCTTCCTGATGGCGCGCGCAAAGCGGGACGGTGTCGATATGCGCATGCCGCGGGATCACGAAGCCATGGATGTGTGGGAGGGGCTGGCCGCGCCGTGACTGCGGATGGGGGCCTGGTCATCTGGACTTGTCGATCGACAGGGGTTGCATGAATCAATTCGAGAAGAGCTTTACGGCCGTGGCCGCCGATATCGACGAGCTCGGCCACGTCAACAACACGGTCTGGGTGCGGTGGGTTCAGGACATGGCCACCGCGCACTGGTCGGCTGTGGCGATACCGGCGCATGTGGCCGCCTATGTCTGGGTCGTGGTGCGCCACGAGATCGACTACATGGGCAACCTGAAGGAAGGCGAGAGCGTGGTCGCGCGGACGTGGGTGCCCGGCGAGGCTGCCGGTGCCAAGTTCGACCGGTTCGTCGAATTCGTGAAGGATGGCCGGGTGATCGTCCGCGCGCGAACCACCTGGGCGATGCTGGCGCGTGAGAGCGGGCGGCCGCTGCGGGTGCCCAAGGACGTTATCGAGAGGTTTGGCTGAAGGGCTGGTGCTGCGCGAGCGCAGGCCTTAATGGCCTCGTTCGATCACGCGGCGCTGGCGGCTCGAACATGTTCATCCATTTTCCGCGGCACCCACGAGGGGGATGATACGGCCATGGGTCGAGCCGTCAGGCAGCATTTCAAGGATCGTGCGCGCCATCGACTCGCGTGAGACTCGGGCAAAGAGCGAGTCTCCTTCCTGCATCCTTCGCGCGGTTTGCGCCGAGGGCTTGTCATCGAGAAACATCGGCCTGAGTGCCGTCCATTGTGTACCCGATGCGGCGAGGCGTTCCTCGCTGCGCGTGTGATCGGCCATCGAATGGCGTACCTGGCTGACGCGAATGAAGGCGCGGCCCCACCAGGGAATCTTTTCCCAGCTGTCGCCGGCACCAAAGGCGCTCACATAGATGACCCGGCGTACGCCCTCGGCCTGCATGGCCGTGAGGATGGCTGCGGTGGCGCGCGACGTCAGGTCTGGCGGAGAGACCAACGGCGCGAACGGCGAGCGCGAGCGTCGGGAGATGCCGAGGCAGATGGCGACAGCGTCCGCACCCTTCAGGGTGGCTGCCGCGTCGGCAGGATCCGTGGCATCGCCAATCACGAGCATCTTCGCCCCTTTGATCCCCGTCTTTGCGGCCTCGGCCCTGACGAGGACCGAGACTGTGGTGCCACCCGTGGAAGCGAGACGGACGAGGTGGCGGCCTGTTGCGCCGGAGGCGCCGAACACAGCGAGTTTCATGATCGTTTCTCCTCAGGCCGCCGGCAGGACGACATCGAAGACCCCTGCGCGATGGCCATCGGCCTCGGGCTGGAGCTGGACCAGCATGCGGCGGCGCAGCTGCAGGTCGCGGATGCGGCTTACGAAGCTGTCCTTGTCGTTGCCGGGTTCGCCTGCAAACCAGACTTCCGTGGTCAGCGTCTTGCGGCGCGGGGGCCAGACGCGCATGTGGATGTGGGCGGTGCGCTGGATGAGGCCGGCGTACCGGCCGTAGGCCCTGGGCCTGACGGTGGTGAAGGCGTAGGCGCCATCAGCGTCGGTCATGTGGGCGCCGTAACCCGCAAAGCCAGGATCGTGATCGGCGCCGGTTTCGACCGCATAATGGCCGCGCGCATCAACCTGCCAGATCTCGACCTTTGCGCCCGCGACCGGCTGACCGGCGATGTCCAGCACGCGGCCGCTGAGGCGTATGGTGTCCCCTTCTGCGAGTCTCCCGTTTGGTCCAGCCGTCAGGTCGTTGCCCTGTGGCAGCGGTGACAAGGCGCGTGCGCCGAAGAAGGGCAGGCCTGTAGGATCGGGTGGATAGAACGGGCCGACGGTGACCTCCGGCGTTGGTTTCAGGCCGTCTGCAGCGGCAGCCGCGAAGGGGATGAGGGCGGCCGCTTTCGCGATCAATGTCATTGCCCGGCGCCGGTTGGTGTGCAAGGGTTGTGTCATCGTCGTTGTCCTTCGATGGTCCATGGCAGCCAAGATAAGCAAGCCTGTGCGCGTGCGCGCGTCAGAGCGTACGGATGATGATGCCGGGCGTCCGGCCCGAGCGGCGTTGATTGCGGAGGTGCTCGATGCCTTGCGGTTTCACGGCTGGTTCTTCTGCATCAGCGATTTGACGGCGCCGTGGGCGCTTGCGTTGCCCGGTGACCGGCTTGCGGCAATGCACGCTGTTCTGGAGGGGAATTGCGTGGTGACGCTGGCGGGCGGCGCTTCGCCGGTGAAGCTTGGCCCCGGGGATGTGGTGGTTCTACCGCGTGATGATTTGCATTCAATTGCGGACCGCGAGGGACGCAAGCCGGTGCCTGTGAGCGCCATCCCGGGTCTCGACCGGCGTGACCGGAATGCGACGACATTCAGCTATGGTGGCGGTGGTGCGTGCACCCGGGTCATGACGGCAAGCTTCATTGCCGACATGCGGACCGCGCATGCCATTGTCGCAGGTCTGCCCGCGCTGATGGTGTTGCGCGCCGGTACGGGTGCGTGTGCGCGGATTGCGCCGGTGCTTGCTCTCGTGCGGGAGGAAGCTTTGCAGCCCGCCGGATCTTCTGCGGCGGTGTTGCGGCGGTCGGCCGAGATCCTGTTCGTGCAGGCATTGCGGGAAGCGCTGCATGAGGTGCGTCCAGAAACCGGCTGGCTTGCGGCGGCGTCCGATCCACGGCTTGCTGCCGCGATGGCTGCCATCCATGCGCATCCGGAACGCCGCTGGACGATTGCGGGACTGGCCCGCCTTGCGAACCTGTCGCGCACGGCGTTTTTCGAGCGCTTCTGCGCGAGCGTCGGCCAGACGCCTGCTGATTACCTGCAGTGGTGGCGCTTGCAGCTGGCCGCGCAGCGACTGCGCGAAACCCAGGACAGCATTGGCAGCATCGCGCTCAGCGTAGGATATGACAATGCGTCCGCGTTTGCCCGGGCCTTCCGGCGGGCCATGGGGTCTTCGCCGCAGGCCTTTCGATCGGGTGGGCTATCGTCTGAGCCGTCCGATGCCTAGCGGCCCAGCGCCATGCCGGTGATCTCGCCGTGATCTGCAGGCGTCTCAGCGCACTTCGTTGCTGAGGTGACCAAGACCATCG
This sequence comes from Micropepsaceae bacterium, assembly GCA_044351125.1. Taxonomy (GTDB): domain Bacteria; phylum Pseudomonadota; class Alphaproteobacteria; order Micropepsales; family Micropepsaceae; genus SZUA-430. Next base: position 4,571 of record JBILGJ010000105.1, on the reverse strand, counting down.
GCTTCGGTGCGAACGACGTCGCCACGGGCCAGATACAGCCATTGTGCCCAGATGTTTGCCGGTTTGAAGGCAACACCCGCTGCTGTTCCGGTCAGGATCAGGGTGCCCCGCGGAATTTTGCCGTGAGGCATCAGCTGAACGGGTTCTTCGCCACGCCAGAACCTTTCATTGCTCAGCGTAAAAGACTTGGCGACGATTTCCTCGATCTTCAGGATCATGTCGCCCGCCCGAAATCGCTGACGCAGCGCGTCGTTCACATAAAGGCGCAACTCGATACCGCGGTGAAAGTCCTGCGTTCTCGGAATTGCGAACAAGGCGCCGCATGGCAGGAAGGTCTCCTTGCCCTTGGCACTGGCGAAGCCTGTTGTTCCCATGGGCTCGCGCAGGCGCAGTTCACGCACAAGGGTCCAGCGATCGGTGAAGTCATTGCAAAGGACGAGCCCATACTCGACCTTTGCATCGGGGCCTGAAATGTCCGACAGCGGCACCATGCCCAGTTCAGCTTCATAGTCGAGCCGCGGCACGTACCGGACATCTGCATCCCAGTTTGTCGGCGCCGCAAGCTTCGGAAACAGGAATGGGGGATCGTCCAGAAGAACTTCCTCCGCATGCTCGGCATAATTTGTGCCGGCAGCGATGAAAGGCGCCACATAGTTCACTGGTGAGATCAGGGCAGAGACGGGCGCGGTTATCCGAGGGCCTTCGACACCGGCGATGGCGTCGTATCCCAGCGCAGCATAGAGCTCGATCAGGTCGGATGTTTTCCCGGCGCCGAGACTGGCTGTAAGATTGAGACCGGTCACGGAAGATCCGTCGAACGAAGTCACACGGATAAGCGCATCTTTTGTTCGTGCGAAAGTGAGTGCGTCGGCGGGGTTTGCCAACGAAGGGATCAGGGTGGGATCCCGCGTCTCGTTGAAAAGGGGGCGCGAGATCCACAAGGACCAGAAAATGGCGCCAGCCAGGATCAGCACCAACGCCACTGCAGCAATCTTCAGCACGAGCACGATATCCTCCCGAGGTGGAGAGTTTCTGCGCAATTCAGGTTGCGGGATGCTGAGGGTAGAATGAGAGGCAGCCCGTATGTGCGAAACGCCATACATGAGGGCGGCGTGTCAACTGTGCTTCTGCGCGAGGGGGACAGGATATTGATGCGACGGGGTGCGTGGACGCTTGGCCCGGCTAACCTGCGAGGCCCCGCACTGCCTGCTCAACACAATGTGAACGGCAGGTTCTTGAAGTTTACGAAGATCGCAGACTATGTACTTGCATGTCGGGGCCTGTGGTCGCCCGTCGATTTTGGGAGTGCGTATGATGAACGCGATGAGTTGGCAGACAGCCCTGATCCGATTGGCGCGGTTTTGGGTTTACACAGCTGTGATCTGGACGGTTGTGGATTACTGGTATCCTACCGTCGGGATCGTAAGTGTTGTGGTTGCGGGGTTCGTCCTCATGGTGTTCGCCGAGGCGAGTCTCGGCACGCGGCATTCCTCGCGGTTTGATAAGGATGTGACGGAGCCGTCGTCCTGATTGCTTGACGGCCCGGCGCGATCCGTCTGTTGCTTCGGTGACTAGCGGCCCAGCGCCATGCTGGTGATCTGGCCGTTCTCGACCGTGTAGACGGCGATGGCCTCAAAGGCGGCTGTGCCAGGGGTGCGGGTGACGCGCTCGTGATCCATGACGATGCCGTGGACCGCGATGCGGTGCAGGACCTCGGCGTGGTTCTGCGGATGGTCGCTGAAAAGCCTGGCATAGCGCGCGCGGATGGCGGCGCGGCCGCGCTCCATGACGTTGCCCTTGAAGTCGGTCATCACGGCGTCTTCGCTGAAGGTCGCGGCCATGGCGGCAGCATCATGGGCGTTGTAGGCGGCGAGCTGTTTCTCGACGATCTCGGCGGGGGACATCCAGGCTCCTTTTTCCCGCAGGTATGCTAGCGGGGTGGGGGCTCAGCTGCAAGGCGGGGCTGGACGCGGACCTTCGAGTCGCGCTCAATAGGGCATGATCGAGATCCAGAACCGGCTGAGCGCGCTTTATCATGGGGACACCCGGGATGCCCGGCTGTTCCAGTACTGTCTGGCCAGCTTTGACTTCGTCATCCTTGTCTACATCGTGGCATCGTCGTTCTTTCCGCGCGAGGCGTGGATGGTGACAGCCGACATCGTGTTCGGCTTCGGGGTCGTGATGGAGCTTGGTCTGCGCCTGCTGGCGGCGAAGCCGCTGCGGAAGGAAGTGTTTCATCCGCAAACCATTGTCGACGTCGTCGTGATCCTTTCACTGCTGCTGCCGCTCTGGGGGCAGGACCTCGCATTCTTGCGCGTGCTGAGGATCACGCGCGTGTTTACGGCCTATCGTTTCCTCAGGCAGTTGCGGACGGATGTTACCCTGCTCCGGAACAACCCGGCTGCGCTGAACGCTGGGTTGAACCTTGTTGTCTTCCTGTTTCTCATGACGGCACTGGTCTACGAGACGCAGCACCGGATCAACGAGAAGATCCAGAACTATGGCGATGCGCTCTATTTTACCGTCACGGCACTGACGACCACCGGGTTTGGGGACATCACGCTGGTGGGTGGTTTTGGCCGCTTCCTGAGCGTCGTGATCATGATCCTGGGTGTGACCCTGTTCCTGCAGCTGGCCACAGCCCTTTTCAGGGCACGGCGAGTGCACTGGAAGTGCAGCGAGTGCGGTCTTCTGGAGCACGAGGACGACGCGTTGCATTGTCGGCATTGCGGCACAGCACTGCATCGTCCACACCGGGGATAGACGTCCGTGCCGCCGGAATGTTCGACAGGAGAGACTTTACGCCTCCAACCAGCCAGGATGTTTGAATGATTGCTTCTTTGCTCCCACCCCTTCCAACGCAACCATCCGGGACGCCTTGGCCCACGCGTGAATGGTTGCAGGGTGAACTTCGTCTTGCCGACCGAGGCGCGTTCGAGGCGCTGATTGCCGAGGCCTTTGCCGAGCAGTTCTCACCGACACTGGGTGAGACGCACGCGCTGCTGGTCGTGCAGGGCGGGCGGATCGTTTTTGAGCGTTATGCAGACCGCTTCACGGCGGCCAGCACGCATCATTCGTGGTCGAAGGCCAAGAGCATCACGCAGGCGCTTGCCGGTGTGCTGGTGCAGGATGGCCGGCTCGATATCCATGCGCCGGCCGATGTGCCGGAGTGGGCCGGAGATGAGCGCGCGGGCATCACGCTCGATCATCTGCTGCGGATGTCGAGCGGGCTGAAATTCGTCGAGGATTACGATCCGAGTGGGCCGGCGTCCGACGTGATTGCCATGCTGTTCGGCGAGGGAAAGGAGGACGTGGCTGGGTATGCAGTGTCCCTTCCTCTGCTCTACGCACCCGGTACGCACTGGTCCTATGCCAGCGGAACGTCGAACATCGTCAGCCGCATACTTTCGCGCAAGCTCGATGCCTTCGGCCCGGATTTTGAAAGCTTCATGCGGCAGAGGCTGTTCGAGCCCATGGGTGTCAGCTCGGCGATACCGAAATTCGATGCGGCGGGTACGTTCATCGGGTCGAGCTTCTGTTTCATGACGGCGCGGGACTTTGCGCGGTTCGGGCTTCTTTACATGCGCGACGGGGTGTGGGAGGGACGACGCCTCTTGCCCGAGGGGTGGGTCGACTATGCGCGGCGTCCGACGTTCCAGCAGCCCGGTGTTGATGCCAATCCGTATGGTGCGCACTGGTGGCTAGACTTTGGGGGACCAGGCTCGTTCTCGGCCAATGGCTATGACGGGCAGTTCACGGTGATCCTGCCTGACAGGGACACGATCATCGTGCGCCATGGTGCCACGCCGATGATGATCAAGGAAAACCTGAAGAGCTGGATCGGCAAGCTGGCGCTCTGCCTTGCCTAGATCACGGTTTTGCCGATTTCCGGCAATCCTGTCCCTCTTTACCAACGCCGTTCAGCGGGCATTCATGTGCGCGGCGCGCATAGTGGCCGGGGTTGAGGAGGCATGATCATGAGGGGTTTTCTGTTTCTGGCTGTCATGGCCGTGGGGCTGGTCTTTGGCGGTGCGCTGGCGGCAAAGGAAGCGCCGCAGGTGCGGGATCCGGAGACGCTGTCCTATGGGGCCGAAAAATTGCAGGCGCTGGACTTCTGGCGCGCGCGTACGGTGTCGGCGCCGTTGACGGTATTCGTGCATGGCGGCGCGTGGCGGGCGGGTGACAAGAATGTCTCGTCGAAGACGTGGCAGGTTCCCTATTTCCTGTCCAAGGGGCATGCTTTTGCCTCCGTGAACTATCGTCTTGTGCCGGATGTCGGCGTGGCGCAGCAGGCCGAGGATGTGGCGCGATCGCTGAAGTTCCTGGTCGATCGCGCCGATGCGCTTGGTTTGGACCGCAAGCGCATCGTGCTGATGGGGCACAGCGCAGGCGCGCATCTGGCGGCGCTGGTGGCAACCGATGAACGCTATCTCCAGCAGGTCGGACTGCAGGTCTCTGATATCGCGGGCGTCATCCTGCTCGATGGCGCGGGATATGATGTTCCGCGGCAGATGGCTGTTGCGGGTCCTCTGATGCAACGAACCTACAGGATGGCCTTTGGGCAGGATCCC
>JBILGJ010000104.1:0-8085 GCA_044351125.1 Micropepsaceae bacterium | reverse complement strand
CAACTGCTTCCGCGTTGGCGCTGGTTGCGTAGGCAATGTCCTGTCTGACATCACCCAGGTCAGCCAGATGGTCAATGTCATCCACGACATCCCGCTGGCCGAGAACACGACCCTGTCGCTGGGGCTTGGCATCGGTGGGGCCTATGTCGACGTCGACGGGCGCAACTGGCTCAATGACAGCGACTATGTCTTCGCCGGACAGGCCCTGTTCCAGTTTTCGCAGGCCCTGACCGACGACGTCGACCTCGTACTGTCCTATCGTTTCATGACGCTTGAAGATCCGGATTTCCGCCAGCTGACCTATGGGCTGCTGGACATGGATACCGAGACGCACACGGTGTCGGTCGGCCTCAGCTTCGACCTGCAGCCGGAAGCGGCGGCGGTCGCGCCGGTCGTTGCCTCGGCACCGCCGCCAGTGGAAGCGCCCCCGGTCCCCAAGCAGTTCATCGTCTTCTTTGCCTACAACAAGTCGAACCTGACGCGCGAAGGGCTCGACATCGTGCGCGAGGCGGCGGCAACCGCCATGAAGCAGGGCTATGTGACGATCCTTGTCACGGGCCATACCGATACGTCGGGCTCGGCGGCCTATAATCAGGCCTTGTCGGAGCGGCGGGCCGACAGTGTGAAGAAGGCACTGGTCGCGCAGGGCATTCCGGCGGCTGGCATCGAGGCCAGCGGCAAGGGCGAGACGGTCCTGGCTATCCAGACCTCGGACATGGAGAAGGAACCGCGCAACCGCCGCGCCGAGATCAACCTGAACTGAGCAGCAGCGCTCGGGCAGTACCCAACGCAAAAAAGGGGCGTCCCGCGGGGCGCCCCTTCGCTTTTGGCTTCGATGCGTCTGGTTTACTGCGCAGCCGGCCGTTCCGGCTTCATGCGCGGCATCGGGATCAGGCGACCACCAGAAGATGCGGTCACGATCGCGGGCGGGCTACAGGAGTTCTGGCCATGGCGATTGGCCGAGGGCTCACCCGATACGAACTCGATGAGGCGCAGCTTTTCCGGACCGAGCAGCTTGTCATAGAGACTGGTCGTGTAGTTGCAGAACTCGGTGATGTTGGCGAGGCTGCGCTGAGACACCTCGTTGGCAGTGCGGGACTTGTAGTCCTCGAGGCGCGATTCACGTGCAAAGTGCGACATGAGCGTCCTGTGCGCCGACATCAGGTCTGTCCGATAGGCGGTCACGAACTCGTTGTAGCGCGGCGTCAGCTTGCAGGAGAGCGCGCCGACGACAAGCTCGGTCTGCAGCATCCTCATCTGGAAGGCGCTGAGAACCTTGCCTTTGACGCATGGGGGCGATGATGCCTTGCCGCCGCCAGCAGCGAAGGCCGGGGCCGCCGGAAGCATCAGGGCTGCTATTAACAGTGATATACGTGAAATCTTCATGAATACTCCCTCGCACCGACTCAGTTAACACAGACTGGTCCGGTAGCAAAAGTCCGCTGCCTGCACGCAGGGATGCTTTTTCGACGGCCCCTTGCGAGGCGCGCTGGAACTCGTTGGGGTTGGCTGCTTCAGCCTGATGACAGACTGCCCTATAGTTGTGGCTCGCGAAACATGAGGGACGGGATGCGACTGACCACACTTGCGATTGCCGCAGCGCTGCTGCTCAACCTGCCCGCCCCTTCGTCGGCATCGACGTGGCGCGATGTTGATCCTGAAGACCTGGTTGTGATGGACACGGTGCACGGGCGCGTGCTGTTCGAGCTTTCGCCGGCCTTTGCCCCCGCGCATGCCGCACGCTTCCGAGAACTGGCGCGGGCCAAGTTCTATGACGGCAAGACCTTCTACCGGGTGATCGACGGCTTCGTTGCACAGGGTGGCATCGGTGAAGGCGACGACAAGAAGCTGCCCGAATGGCCGGCGCTCAAGGCCGAATTCGACCGCAACGTCGGCATCGACGTCGAGTTCGTGCCGCTCGGTTCGCCAGACCTTTTCGCAGACCGGGTGGGACACGTGGACGGCTTCCCGGTCGGGCAGAGCACCAAGGGCAAGGACAAGCGCATGTGGCTGCTGCACTGCCCGGGTGCCCTGGCGATGGCGCGGGATAACGCTCCTGACACGGGCGCAACCGAATTCTATGTTCCCATCGGACATGCGCCGCGCCGCCTTGACCGCAACCTGACCGCATTCGGCCGCGTGCTGGACGGAATGGCCTGGCTGCAGAAGCTGAACCGTGGCGATCCGAAAGTGGACAGCGGCGTCATCCAGGACCCTGCGCGCCGTGACGGCATCGTGCGCGTGCAGATCGCGGCAGACATGCCCGAGACTGAACGCCCGCGCGTTCAGGTGATGGACGCCACGTCGAAAGCCTTTGCCGAGTTCAAGGCGCAGCGAAAGAACCCTGCGCCGGACTTCTACAGGCGGGTCGCGCCGAACCTCGACATCTGCGGCTTCAACACGCCGGTGCGCATGAACGCGGACATCAAACCGGACTAGACCACTTCCGCGCCGGGGCGTGAATCAGCTGATTGCCGATGCCGCGCAAGGTCGCGCATGTGGGCGGTATAGGTGCGCTCGCCACCGACCGTAACCTTGGTGATGGCTACCTCGAGCTGGAATTCCTCGCCTGACTTGCGAAGGCCCCAGACGGTGCCACGCTCGTTCATCCGACGGGACGCCTGCTTGCCGCGGCCAAAGCCCTCGACATGCGAGGGGTGCTGCGCCCTGTAGCGCCCCGGGATGAGCATCGACAGTGGCTTGCCGATCACCTCTTCGGCCCTGTAGCCAAACATTGCCTCTGCCTTCAGATTGAAGAACGTGATGTGCTGGCTCGCGTCGGTCGATACGATCCCGTCCTCGGCCACCTGCAGGATGCGCGCGGCGCGCAGGTTTGCTTCCTTGAAGGCAGCCTGTTCTTTCCGGCGGGCTGTGTTGTCGCGAAAGGTGATGATGTAGTGGGCCCCGCCCTGGAGATGCGCCTCCACCACGCGCACATCAACCGGCATCTGTCGCCCGCCCTTTGTCTGCGCAATGAGGTCGAGAAGGCGGGACTGCGCTTCATCGCTTTCTGATGCCCAGCGCTGAAGCCACTTCACGGCATCGGCACGCCGATCGGGCTGCTGGGGCACGAGCATGGCGACACTCCTGCCCTGCACTTCCGAGGCCGGATAGCCCAGAAGCCGCTCCGCTGCCGGGTTCATCCAGACCACGAGGCCATCGGGCCTCGTGACGATGACGGCCTCCGGTATGTTATCGACCAGTTCCCGGCAGAAGGCCGGTGATGGTCCGGGGCGCGCCTTGGAGCGGGTTATCATGGTTTGGCTGCCTTTCTCCACGACAGAAACGCCGGGACCCTGCAGCGCGACCGGATCTGGGGCACTGGGGCTCTGACTGGCATCAACCTATTCGGCTGCTGCGCTCACCGGCGGCTTGCCGCCCTCCATCTGGTGCAGGATGCGCATGTCGTCCGAGATCTTGATGCCGGCTTCCTCGTATTTCTTGCGGACGCGCGGCGTAATCAGCCCCACGCGGGCAATCGCCGGGAGCATCAAGTCATCGAGCGAGTGGATCTGGCCAGGCGGCAACTCGGTCATGATGCCCATGTCGGCAGCTTCTTCGAGACCCTTGAAGAAGTCGTCTGGGTCGATTTCGGCGTTCTTCAGCACCTCCATGAATCCAGGATCCGCGCGGCTCGCGAGCGTCTGGCCTCCACCAACCTGTGTCCCTTGCGTGATGAGGTAGATCGCGTTGAAGGCGAAGTCAGCGAGCTCCTCGCGTGCGGCCTCATCCAGATTGCGGATGACGGGACCAAGGAACACATGACCGAAGGACACGTGACGGGATTCGTCCCGCATCACGTTGAACGTCAGCTGCTTGAGCAGCGGGCATGAAGTCGCGTGATACATGTTGTTGAAGGCGCCAAGAGCAAGCCCCTCGACGATCATGTTCATGCCGATCATCACTTTCTCGTAGCGGTCGGACTTCAGCGTCGCATCGATCAGCATCTTCAGCCATGGTGTCATCGGGTAGACCATGGCGACCTTGTCGCAGTATTTCGCATAGACCTCGACGTGGCGTGCCTCGTCCATGGTCTGCGTTGCGGCATAGAGCTTGGCTGTCGTGTCGGGCACGGAGTGCGTCACGCAGGCCGCCGTCATCAGCGCGCCCTGCTCGCCGTGCAGGAACTGCGACAGCAACTGGGCCGTTGAATGGGCCGTGAATGTCTCGCGCTGCGACTTTGACAGCTTGCCGAAGAACGGCATCTTGTGGAACACCGACGAGCGGTCGGCGATCAGCGGGTTTGAGGGATCGACCTTGGTGTCCCACGGCAACAACTGGTCGCTGTCCCACTGGTTCTGCTTGGCGCGCTTGTAGAGGTCCTCGACCTTGCCCTTGCCGAACATGTAGTCGAACGACCAGGCAATATCCATCGGGTTGCGGTAAAGGTCATCCGGGGTCATCGAGACTTCCCACTTGCCCTTGCGGACCACTTTCGGTTCGGTTTGCTGCTGGGTTGCCATTGCGTCCTCCTTGCCCCGGCCATGGGGCTGCTTCACATGCGGCGCCTGATGCGAATGATGACGGCGGCGTCACGATTCCGTTTTGACATGGGTCAACCGACGGACGATTTTTTTGTGAGGCTGATAATGAATCGCGTCAGTACTGGCGCGCCGGGGTGCGGATGATCAATCCCTCTGTTTCTGGGGACACCTTGATCTGGCAAGCCAGCCGGCTGTTCTCGCGAACGTCGAATGCGAAGTCGAGCATGTCGCGCTCGAGGTCATTCATCGGTGGAAGGCGCTCCATCCAGCCGCCCTCGACATAGACATGACAGGTGGCACAGGCACACGCCCCGCCGCAGTCTCCATCAATGCCGGGGACCGTGTAGCGCACCGCGCCCTCCATCACCGACAGGCCATCCGGCACGTCGACCACGTGCTCGGTGCCTTCATGCTCTATGTACTTGATCGTTGTCACGGAAGCCCTGATAGGCGACGCCCGCGCCCAGGGCATTGACCTGCGTCAATCGCCTCCCATGATCATGCGACGCTCCTTGGCGTCGTAGCCCTGCCGTGCAGCTGACTCCGGCGCAAGAAGGCTGACCACGACACCGACGGCAAAACCCAGCGGGATGGTCACGAGTGCCGGGTTCTTCAGCGGGAACAGGGCGGTTTCCGCGCCCATCAGGTCAACCATGATCGTCGGCGACAACCCGATCAGCAAGAGGCTTGCGGCTGTTCCGACCGCCATCGAGGCGACCGCGCCGCGCGTGGTGAAACCGCGCCAGAAGACTGACAGGACCAGAGCCGGGAAATTGCCCGAGGCTGCGACGGCAAAGGCAAGCCCCACCATGAACGCCACATTCTGTCCCTTGAACAGAAGACCGAGCAGAATTGCAACCACTCCAAGGGCGACGGTTGCCACGCGCGCGACCTTGAGCTGCTCGCTGACGGGCGCCGTACCCTTGCGGTAGACCGATACCCAAAGGTCGTGGCTGAGTGCGGCAGCGCCCGACAATGTGAGACCTGCGACGACGGCGAGGATGGTTGCGAAGGCAACTGCTGCGATGAAGCCCAACAGCCCCGTGCCGCCGAGCACTTCGGCGAGGAGCGGGGCTGCCATGTTGCCACCTTTGTCCACCGCGAGGATCGCCTCTCGCCCGACAAGGACCATCGCGCCAAAACCCAAGATGAACGTCATCAGGTAGAAAGCGCCGATCAGGCCAGTCGCCCAGAAGACGGACTGGCGCGCGGCCCTGGCGTCCGGCACAGTATAGAAGCGCATGAGAATGTGCGGCAGGCCTGCGGTCCCGAACATCAGCGCGAGGCCGAGCGATATCGCATCCCACGGGTTCGAGACCAGCGTACCCGGCGCGAGCACCTCGACCCCGTAGATGTCGGCAGCCTTCGAGAACAGCTCGACCGGGTTGAAACCGAATTGGGCCAGCGTCATCAGCGACAGGAGTGCAGCACCACCAAGCAGGAGCACAGCCTTCACGATCTGGACCCAAGTGGTTGCGATCATGCCGCCAAAGAGGACGTAGGCCAGCATGACGACGCCCACGAGCACCACGGACAGCTCATAGGAAATGCCGAACATGAGCTTGATCAGGTTGCCCGCACCCACCATCTGCGCGATGAGGTAGAAGGCGACGACGGCCAGGGTTCCGATTGCGGCGGCGACGCGAACCGGCACCTGCTGCAGGCGGTAACTCACGACATCGGCAAAGGTATACCTGCCTAGATTGCGCAAGGGTTCGGCAATCAGGAAGAGCACCACGGGCCAGCCGACGAGCCAGCCGGTGGAATAGATCAGGCCGTCAAATCCCGACAGCGACACAAGGCCGGCAATGCCCAGGAAGCTCGCCGCGCTCATGTAGTCGCCGGCCAGTGCGAAGCCGTTCTGGCGACCGGAGATCGATCGGCCAGCAGCAAAGAAGTCTTCGGTCGTTCGTGTCCTGCGTGCGGCCCACCAGGTTATGGCCAGCGTGGCTGCGATGAAGACCAGAAAGAAGCCGATGGCAGTGAGGTTGGGCTCGCCCAGCGAGGTTGTCGGTGCGGCGGCGTTCATGTGCGCTCCTGCTTGCCTTCGATTTCAGATCGGCGCTGATCAAAGTGACGGTTCGCCCATGCAACATAGATCCATGTGGTCAGCCAAGCGCCGACAATGACGAGCGCACCCAGGAGTATGCCCCAGGTCAGGCCGATCACGATTGGGGTGGCCATGACCTCGCGTGCGAAGGCGACGGCAAGGATGAAGCCGAAATAGAGCACAAAGACTGCAAAGCTGAGCGCGATGGCGATCCGCCAGCGCGCGCGGGCCAGAGACCGGATTTCATCCTGCATGGCACGCCTTCTCCAGAGCGGGCTGATTTGGAGACCTACGGTACCATAGAGGATCCGGCGGGGGAGCAACCCAATTCTTCCTGCGGTGTCTCGTGGCACTCGTGCAGCAATCATGCCGCGCTGCACAACAAAGGTTGGTGCATGGCTCGTTCCTGCCATTGATCCAGGTCAAGGAGATCTTCCGCGAAGGTGCTGATACTGCCAGCGTTGGTTCAGGCAGAGGAAAGACATGGCCATGCCGCGCGGCCGTGGAGCACGATGGCAGACATCCAGACGCAGCTCCTGAAGAGGATACGGCTGTTCGAGCCGCTTCCGGAGCACAGCCTCGCCGAGATCGCAGCCATCGCCCAACGCCGTCGGCTTGAGGCGGGGGATGTGCTTTTCCTCGAAGGGGATGACCCGCAATTCGTGCACGCCGTGCTGGAAGGGGGCGTCGTGCTTCTCAGCGATATCGGCGGGCAGGAATCGGTCATCGAGTTTGTCGGCAGCGGGGACAGTATCCTTCTGCCGGCAACGCTTCTGGGCGTTGCCTATCCTGCCAGCGCCCGGATGACCACGGCAGGCGATGTCGTCGCCCTGCCCGCGCGCGCCTTCCTCAAGCTTGCGATGCGGGACGAGGCGCTCTCGATGCAGTGCGCAAAGTCGATGGCGCGCCAATGGAGCGTCCTGCTCAGCCAGGTCAAGCAGATCAAGACGCAAGGAGCTGCCGAACGGCTCGCCCATTTCCTGTTAAGCCAGGTGAGCGCAACGATGGGGCCGGCCTCACTTACGCTGCCCGGCATGAAGAAGCAGGTTGCAACGCGCCTGGGGATCAAGCCCGAGACATTCTCCCGGACGTTGCGCAAGCTGCGGGCATTCGGCGTGGAGGCGAATGGCGACCTGATAAGGATCCGTTCGGTGGAGCGGTTGGCTGCGCTGGTCAAGACCCGGGATGCTGCAAACGCCTGAGACGGACAGCCCGCTTTGGCAGGTTCCCTTGCCGCGGCGTGCTCGCCCACAACTCTCACGAAATGGTGATTATCCCCTTACCGGCGAAGTGTTTCTCCTGCCCGGGGATCGCGCTGCAACCCACTGATCCATAAGCGTTTTTATGCACACCTCTTTTCGGCCACCGTGATCGCGCTGAGACCGAATTGCATTGCAGGCCATCCCCTTCGACCATAAAATGAGCTTCTCAATGGGGAGGGCTTTGCCGCCTCGTACCCCATCAACACGAACCTCAAGCAAACGCGAGGAGTCCACGTGCTTAGACGCCTGATCCTGGCAGTCGCCGCAGCGACTGCAATCCTGTCTTCCC
>JBILGJ010000103.1:0-8152 GCA_044351125.1 Micropepsaceae bacterium | reverse complement strand
CCACCTGGCGCGTTGCCGAGGCGGCGAGCGGTGCGAGCTCGACCTGCGCGGTGTGTCCCAGAATGCGCGATGAGCGCACGACCGCTCTTGGGCCGTCACCCTGGCCCAGGCGCAACCCTGCGGCCCTGACGACGAGGTCGGCTGGTCCATCCGGCAAAGCGCGCGCTTCAATCGGTCCGAAGAGTGTCTCCATCCGCCCTGCCCTTACCGTTGCCGGCAGGACGTTCGTGTCGCCAAAAAACTCGGCGACGAAACGGTTTGCGGGCGAGAACCAGATCGCATCGGGCGCGGCGTCCTGAACAATGGTGCCCCGCGCCATCACGGCCACCCGATCAGCGACGTAGAGGGCCTCTTCTGGATCGTGGGTCACGAAGAGGACGGCCGTGCCCACGGCCTTGAGCAGGCCAATCATTTCACGCCGCACCTGCTGGCGCAGGACCACGTCGAGGCTTGAGAAAGGCTCGTCGAGCAACAGGACACCGGGGCCTGGTGCCAATGCGCGCGCCAGCGCCACACGCTGCTGCTGGCCGCCGGAGAGCTGGTGCGGATAAAGCCTGCCCATGCCCGAAAGGCCCACGAGTGCCAGGAGCTCGCTCACGCGGTTTCGTCTCGTGGCACCCGACTGCTTCAGGCCAAAGGCGACATTGCCTTCGACGTCGAGGTGCGGGAACAGCGCAAGATCCTGGAACAGCAAGCCGACGTCACGGTTCTCGGGCGCCACGAAGACGCCTGGCGCACTGACGCACCTGCCGGCGATGTGAACCTCGCCCGACTGTGGAACCTCGAGGCCGGCTGCGACCCGCAAGGCCGTCGTCTTGCCGCTTCCCGAGGCGCCCAGAAGAGCCACGATTGCGCCTGGCTCCATGGCGAGGGTGAAGTCTCTCAGGACCGCATTGCGGCCATAGGCGTGGCTCACCCCGCTGAAGGAGAGCGCCGTCATCGGGGAGCGGCCTCTGCGCGAGCGAGACGCGCGTCGGCCCTGTCGAGGCCAAGGCAGAGCAGCACCACAGGCACAAGCCCCACGACTGCGATGGCGAGGGCTGGAACGGCGGCAAGGTCGAGGCGCTCTGTGGTTGCGAGCTGGAAGGCCTCGGTTGCCAGCGTGTCGAAGTTGAAGGGTCGCAGGATCATGGTTGCCGGAAGCTCCTTGACCACCTCGACAAAGACAAGGGCCATCACGGCTGCCATCGAGCTGCGCATCAGCGGCAGGTCGACGCGGAACAGGATCGAAGCGGGACCATGGCCGAGCGTGCGTGCGGGGTCGGCATAGCGGGTTCCCATCTTGAGCCAAGCCGCATCGAGGGGACCGAAGGCGACGGCGAAGAAGCGCACGAGACAGGCGTAGAGCAAGAGCGCAATGGAACCTGAAAGCAGCAGGCCAGACCCTGCGCCGCCGAGCAGGCCCCAGTTCCGAAGCTGTCCGTCGAGCATCCCGGCGACCACCAGAAGGCCGATCGCAACCACGACGCCGGGCGTTGCGTAGCCGAGCTCTGCCGCGCGGGCGAGATAGCGAACCGCGCCGGCGTGTCGCCCGAGCAGCATGGACATGCTGGTGGCGACCACGAGAAGGAGAAATGCCGCGCCAATGGCAAGAACCCCCGTGTTCATGGCGAGCGTCTCGATGCGTGCGAGATCGATGTCTGCCCGGGCATCAAGCGCCATCGCTGCAAGCGCAACGGACGGCAGGACAAACCCCAGAAGCACCGGCGCTGCGCATGCCAGGCCTGCCGCAACGGCAGGCACCCCGTTCAATTTCGAGCGCGCGGCCCTGCGCATGGTGCCGGCAGAGGCAGCATAGCGCCTGTCGCCCCGGCTCGCCTGCTCGAGGACCACTGCCAGCAGCACGCAGGCCAGCATGAGAGATGCGAGCTGCGCGGCGGCTGCGGGATTGCCGGTCGCAAACCAGGCGCGATAGATGCCTGTCGTGAAGACCTCGAGATCGAAATATTTCACCGCACCAAAATCGGCGAGCGTTTCCATGCCAACGAGGATGGCTCCGGCTGCGAGGGTGGGCCGTGCCATCGGCATGGCAACGCGCCAGAAGGCCTGCAGGCGGCCAAGACCCATCGTGCGTGCAGCTTCGGTTGCGGTGACGGATTGTTCGCCAAAGGCGGCGCGCGCGATCAGGTAGAGATAGGGAAACAGGGCAAGGCTCAGCACAAAGATCGCCCCGCCCAGGGAGCGGATCTCCGGGAACCAGTAGTCGCGGATGGTCCATCCTGTTGCCTCGCGCAGGGTCTGCTGAACCGGGCCCGTGACCTGCAGCAGGTCCGTCCACGCATAAGCGAGGATGTAAGCAGGCATCGCCAGCGGCAGGATGAGCGCGTACTCGAACAGGCGCCGGCCCGGGAACTCGTGCATCGTGACGAGCCAGGCAAGGCCAACGCCCATGAGCGTTGACACCGCGACAACGCCGGCCACGAGCAGGAGGCTATTGGCAATGTAGGCCGCCAGGACCGTCGCGCGCAGGTGTGCCCAGAGGCCGCCGGTGTCGGTGGTCGCGAAGGCGAGCACGGCCGCCAGCGGGGCCAGGATCACCACCAGCAGGGCCAGGGCGGCCAGCCAGGATGCGCTTCTGGTCCCGCCCTTTCGGCCAGACATATGCGAGAGAAACCCCACTTGCGCCTCTTGTTGCGAGTAATTCTCATTTTAATCTGTTGCCGAACCCGGGGTCAAATGCGGTGGTGCGTTCGGTTTGCTGACCCGGCATGGTAACCCGTCACAGCGCGCCCCCCTTCCCTTCGACGATCCCGCCCGGCCATGACAGATCCTGCCTCAGACATCGTGCTCGCGTGCTGCATCTTCATCGGGGCTGCACTTTATTCGAGCGTGGGGCATGGCGGGGCATCCGCCTATCTCGCGATCATGGCCCTGTTTGGCGTCGCTGCGCCCGTCATGCGCCCAACCGCGCTTGTGCTGAACATCATCGTCTCGGGCATGGGTGCCTTGCGTTATGTGTCGCAAGGCATGTTCCGGTGGCGCGTCCTGTGGCCGTTTCTGGTTTCGGCCGTTCCGATGGCCTTCATCGGTGGAACCATCAGCCTCCCCGGACATGTCTACAAGCCGCTGGTGGGCGTCGTGCTGTGGCTTTCCGCGCTTCGGATCTTCTGGCCGGTCGAACTGAAGGGGGTGCGGGAGGCAAGCGATCCGCCCGTGCTTGCGGGCCTTGCCATTGGAAGTGCGATCGGATTGCTCTCCGGGTTGACCGGCACGGGCGGCGGCATCTTCCTTTCGCCGTTGCTGCTGCTGATGGCGTGGTCGGTTCCCAAGCAGACGTCGGGCATCGTTGCCGTGTTCATTCTTGTCAATTCGGCAGCGGGACTTGCGGGCAACTATACCTCGGTACAGGCGCTGCCGCCTTCGCTGCCGCTTCTTGCGGGTGCAGCCATCGCAGGCGCCATCGCCGGCACGACGCTCGGGATCCGCATGCAAGGTGAAGCGATCACACGCGTCCTTGGCATCGTGCTGGTCATCGCCGGCGCCAAGCTGATCGGGCTTTACTGAGAGCGCCTATTTCTTTGGTGCGGCGGGTGCTGGCGGTGCTGCCGGTGCGGGCACGGGATAGAGCGAGGACACGCGGTCATTCAGGTTCTGCAGCTTGAGGTTCACTGCCTCCATGGCCACGCGTGCGCAGCGGCCCTGATAGTTCTTGTTCTCGCACAAAACCCAGTCGCCGGCGCCGAAGATCTTGAGGCTGGCGACCTTGTTGTCAAACTTGAGAACCGCGAGGTCAGGAACCGGCTTGCCGATGCGCAGGGCCTTTCCCTGGAACTCGGGCTTGTCATAGACGACGATCTCGAGGGGGACTGGCGCTGCCGGGGCGGCTGCGGGCCTGGCGGCCGGGGCTGCCATGGCCGCGGATGCAGAGAGGATGAATGCTGCGGCCAAAAACGCGGCGCGAGGCTGCATGGTGGTTCTCCGGTACCTGTTCGAGGGCAAACCAATATGCCCGATCGTCATTCCGCGTAAGCGGGTATTTTGACATTCCTGTGGCCATTCACCGTGTGGCGTGATGAAATTTACGTGAGGCGCCCGAGGCTGCGTCAATTTGTTCTCTTTTTGTTTTCGGCGATTTCGGCGATGTTCGGCACCTCAATCTCGCAGGCTTGGACAATTGCAGCGATCGTCGGCCCCGCCGGTGGTCGCCCTATCCTGCACGGCGTCAAAGATCCTCGAACCGCGAAGAGGCTTTCGGGCCCTGCGCCATCGTGCGGGCGAGCCACGCAAGGGTCGGGATCCATTCAGACTGCAGCGTGTACGGCGCGTTGGCGAGCAAAAGCCCGGCCGCGCTGAGGCCCTGCGGACGGTCGACGTCGATCTGGCACAGCGAAAGCTTTGGGATTTGTGCCGAGCGCAATTCGTCCAGAAAGCGATCGAAGCGAGCCCTGTCCTTCACGGGGAACCACAACAGGAAGACGCCCGTCGGCCATTTGCGATGTGCTGCAATGAAGCTTTCTGCAAGTGCCGACAATTCGTCCGGCTGCTCGAAAGGTGGATCCATGAGCACGAGACCGCGCTTTTCCGGGGGCGGAACAAGTCCCTGCAGGCGCGCATATCCGTCGGCCTCCAATACCCTCAACTGGCGCGATCCGGCCGTGGCCTCTTTCAGCGCTGCCGCTTCGTGGGGGTGAAGCTCGCAGGCCGTGATCCTGTCCTGCGGGCGGGCCAGTCCTGCCAGAAGAAGGGGCGAACCCGGATAGGCGCCGGCGGCCTGGCCGCGCACGAGCCTCAGGTAGGGCGCAAGTGGCTCTGGCGGGTTTTCAGCGGCCAGAACGCGATCGATGCCCAGCCCGGCCTCGCCGGTCTTGCGGGCCTCGGGGGCGGAAAGATCGTAAACGCCGCGCCCGGCGTGGGTGTCGATGAACGCAAGGGGTGCTTCCTTTTGCTGCAGGTATGCCACGACCCAGCAGAGAAGCCCGTGCTTGAGCACATCAGCGAAGTTTCCGGCGTGATAGAGGTGCCTGTAATTCATGTTTTTGGCTTATTTCCTTGGCTTTCAGGCTTGACACCTTCGCTGCTGCACGTATAAGTGCGCCCCTTTCCGGGATAGACCCGCTCGTTTTGGGCAGGTCCGGCCCGATCACTTGCAGACAAGAAAGTCAAAGACATGTTCGCGGTCATCAAGGCCCAGGGCAAGCAGTTCAAGGTCGCTCAGGGCGACGAACTCACCATTGATCGCCTTCCGGGCGACGAGGGTGCGTCCGTGTCGCTGGGCGAAGTGCTGATGCTCGTCGACGGCGCCACGACGAAGGTTGGAACGCCCGTCATCAGCGGCGCCAAGGTGCAGGCAGAGATCGTGTCCCACAGCCGTGGCGACAAGATCAAGGTCTTCAAGAAGCGCCGTCGCAAGAATTTCCATCGTACGCGTGGCCACCGTCAGGACCTGACGACGGTGAAGATCACGTCGATCACGGCCTAAGGGGGGATCCGCAATGGCACACAAGAAAGCTGGCGGTTCGTCACGTAACGGACGCGATTCCAATCCAAAATATCTCGGCGTGAAGCGCTATGGCGGAGAATCCGTCGTGGCCGGCAACATCATCGTGCGCCAGCGCGGCACCAAGTTCCACCCGGGCGCCGGCGTGGGCATGGGTCGTGACCACACGCTTTATGCGCTGGTGAATGGCCATGTGAGCTTCAAGCTTGATGCGCGCGGCCGCCAGGTCTGCTGGGTAAAGCCGGTCAATGCGATGGCGGCTGAATAACGGGACGGTCACATAGGATCGCTCCCGGGAAGAACGGGAAGGCGGTCCAGAATTCATGAGGGAGATGGGCCGCCATCTCCCTTTATTTTTTCTCCTTCGTGCGACGTCAAAAGGAGACGCGGCAATGACCAGATTCGAACCGATCGTGACGCAACGACTTGTGCTGCGGCCCCTGGAGGCCTGCGACCGCGCTCGCATGATCGAGCTTGCCAACAACTGGCGCGTCGCCAAGAACCTCAGCCAAATGCCCTACCCCTACACCGCTGCCTCGGCCGATGACTGGCTCGGCAAGCAGGCGTCCCTCTGGGCGGGCGGCAAATGCGTCAATGTCGCCATCACGCTCGACGGGCAGTTCATCGGCGGCGCCGGGGTCAGCGTGCGCGACCACGGCGACTGGGAGCTTGGTTACTGGCTGGGCGAGCCCTACTGGAACCGCGGCTATGCATCCGAAGCGGCGGCGGCGTTGCGCGATCATGCCTTTGAGAAACTGAAGCTTGGCCACATCGTGGCGGGTCACTTCTTCGATAACCATGCGTCGGGGCGCATCCTGAGCAAGCTCGGGTTCCGATACACGAAGGAAAGCCGTCGTTACTGCATTGCCCTCGGCAAGGAGGTTCGTTGCCTCGACATGGCCATGGACCGGGTGCGCTGGCTGGAGGTCCGGGGGCTGAAGCAGCAGGTGACCGCCGGCCGTTAGGGCAATTCGTCAACGTTCAGGCGAATTGCCTCTCGCGGATTTCGGCGCGATGTACTAATTGAAAGACGTGCCGGGCGCGGCCCTGGACATCGGGTCCACCGCCCTGCCCGGCGCGCAACCCCCTTTCGGTCATCCGTTCGATCCATGAAGTTTCTCGACCAGGCCAAGCTATACGTGAAAGCCGGTGATGGCGGGCCGGGCTGCGTGGGCTTTCGTCGCGAGAAATTCATCGAGTATGGCGGACCTGACGGCGGCAATGGCGGCAATGGGGGGAAGGTCATCCTTCAGGCCACGCATAATCTGAACACGCTGGTCGACTATCGCTACAAGCAGCACTTCAAGGCCAAGCGTGGCGTTCAGGGCATGGGCCAGAACCGCACGGGCGCGGCGGGCGAGGATATCCTGCTCAAGGTCCCGGTCGGCACGCAGGTGTTCGCCGAGGACAACCAGACCCTGCTTTATGACCTCACGCGGGCCGGCGAGCAGTTCGTGGTGGCGCGCGGAGGCGAAGGCGGCCTTGGCAACGCGCATTTCAAGAGCTCCACGAACCGTGCGCCCCGCAAGTCGACGCCGGGGGAACCGGGCGAAGAGCTGACGATCTGGCTCCGGCTCAAACTGATCGCGGATGTCGGCATCATCGGGCTGCCGAATGCAGGCAAGTCGACATTCCTTGCGACGGTGACCAGCGCACGGCCGAAGATCGGCAATTATCCGTTCACGACCATCAATCCGCAGCTCGGCGTCGCCGAAATCGACGGGTATGAGTTCGTGATCGCCGACCTGCCAGGGCTGATCGAAGGCGCGCATGAGGGTGTGGGACTGGGAGACCGGTTCCTTGGACATGCAGAGCGCTGCAGCGTGTTGCTGCATCTGGTCGATGGCGGCATGAGCCCCAAGGAGATCGGGAAAGCCTATGCCACGGTGCGCAACGAGATTTCGGCGTACGGGCATGGGCTCGATACCAAGCGGGAGATCATCGGCCTCAACAAGGTTGACCTGATGAGCTCGGGTGACATGGAGCGCAAGCGGCGCGTCCTTGCCGAACTGGCCGGGGTCACGGCCCTGCCCCTTTCGGGCGAGCAGGGTGTGGGCATCACCGAGGTGCTCCGCGCGCTTGCGAAGGCCATCGACGAAGTGCGCCGCGAGAACCCGCCGCCCTATCACGCCGATCCGCAGTCCGTGCGCGAAACCGAGAGCCTGGAGGAGAGTGATGCACCTCCGACCTCGAAGGGCTGGTCGCCGTGAGCGAGAGGCTCACACACGCGCGCACACTCGTTGTCAAAATCGGATCCTCGACACTGGTCGATGCGGCGACGGGATCGCTGGCCGCGGGATGGCTCAGGGCCTTTGCTGCCGACGTCGCACGGGTGCGCGCCCGGGGGCAGGACGTGGTCGTGGTTTCATCCGGGGCCATCGCGCTCGGACGGCGGCGGCTCGGGCTTGCGGCGGGCCCTCTCAAGCTTGAGGAGGCGCAGGCCGCAGCGGCTGTCGGGCAGATCGAGCTTGCACGTGCGTGGAGCGAGGCCCTTGCCGGGCATGGACTGACCGTGGCGCAGATCCTGCTCACGCTTGGCGATACCGAGAACCGGCGGCGCTATCTCAACGCGCGCTCGACACTGAAGACGCTGCTTGATCTGGGCTGCGTCCCGGTCATCAATGAAAACGACACGGTGGCAACTGCCGAGATCCGCTTCGGGGACAATGACCGGCTGGCGGCCCGGGTCGCGGGCATGATCGAAGCCGACGCGCT
>JBILGJ010000102.1:0-8213 GCA_044351125.1 Micropepsaceae bacterium | reverse complement strand
CGGGCAGACACGGCGGCAATCTGTGCAATCACGGGCTGCTTCAGCCGGGCCGGGAACGCACGCGCTGTTTCACAACCCAGTTGCCGCACGGCGTCAGGCACGCCCGAGCGATTGCAGGCAGCAAGCACGTCACTCGACAGCTCCTGGGCGACACGGACCTGTTGGTCGGCAATGCCCCGCAACTCCTGCACTGGATCGCTTGATGAAGTGGCCGCGGGATCCACCGCCGTCACGGCTTCTGGAAGGCGGAGGATGTCTCTAACCTGCGCAAGCATCACCCCATAACGTCCGGTCGCGATGTAGAGCTCCTGCACACGCGAGGTCTCCTCCGGCGACAGCCGCACACGAGCCTGATCCTCATCCCCGCGCATCATGTCTTCATAGACAGAACATCCGGACAGGCACGACGTCACGACTATGGTAATCAGCAGGCGACGCATGGAGAAACCTCTTGCTCAGCGCGGCAGTTTCGGCCCCGCGGACACTGCAGGACCAGTGATCTTGTAGCCGCGCGCTGCCAGCAAGCCAATGATACCGTCCTCGCCCGCCAGATGTGCGGCACCGACTGTCACGAAATGCACATCGCCTGACTTGACCATGTCCTCGATCGCCGGAAGCCACTTCCGATTGCGCGCCGTCAGAAGCTGAACCTTCAGTTGCGGAACATCCGCAAGCCCCTCCTCGATCAGGGCATCAAGCCTCGCGACGTCAGCACTTGCCCAGGCTGCAAGCAATTCGCGCCCGGCGTCAGGCTTTGTCAGGATACCGTCCGCAGTCGCCCTGAGGTAACGCATTTCGTCCTTGCGGGACAGCTTGAGAAAATAGGTCAGTTGCTCTTCCACGGTCTCGAGATAAGCCACCTTGGCACCTCGCGAATTTGCCAGTTGCTCAATGACATGATCGACCCCGAAATGAGGGGAAGAGCCCATCTTGAGGCTCGAATAGAGCTCGAGATAAACAGCCGCAAGCCAGGGGCGAACAGTCTCAAGAAGGCGCGGCGGATAGTGCACCTGCCATGCTGCGCGCGAGACTGCTTCATGCGCTTCGTTTCCGATCACTTCGCGCAGCGAACGCCCGCCTTCGATGCGACCATGGCGCTCGACAAACCGGGCCATCGTGGAATTGGCATCATTGATCGGAGCCTCGAACACGAAAACCGAGGACGCGGCGATGGCCGCCTTGATCTCCGCTGTCTGCCACTCGGTCTCCGGAGGCAGCAGATGGATCGAGCCCAGCAGATAGGCACGACCTGCCTCGTGCTCGACCGTCCACATCGCAGGCGTCGCCGACCGGGGAAGGTCAGCTGCCACCGCATGGGCACAAAGCGTGAGAAGCGCAAGAAAGCCGAAGGCAAGCCGAAGGATGGCAGTGCTCATTCTCAGGAATCCTCGCCAAACCTCGCTTCGATAAGTGACTGCAGCGCATCAAGCGCTTCACGGGCCTGCGGGCCATCTGCCGAAAGGGCCAACTGAGACCCGATCCCGGCACCAAGCATCATCAGTCCCATGATCGAGGTACCCGAGACCTGATGCCCGTCCTTGTGGACAGTCACCTGCGCGTCAAATCGACCGGCGGTCTGAACAAACTTTGCGGAAGCACGGGCATGGAGCCCCTTGGCATTCACGATCCGCACGTTTCGGATGTCGGGCACGGAAGCATCAGCCACCGGTGAGTTCCTTCGAGGCAACCCGGATATACTTGCGGCCAGCGTCCTGGGCCTTGTCCACGGCTTCCATCAGCTTGGATCCGGACCTCACCGACGCAAGTTTGATAAGCATGGGCAGATTAACACCGGCGATGACTTCAACGCGGCCATTCTCCATGGCCGAAATCGCAAGGTTTGAGGGCGTGCCGCCAAACATGTCGGTCAGCAGGACCACACCACTCCCGCTGTCGACGGTCTTGATCGCCGAGAGGATCTCCTCGCGTCGTGTCTCCATGTTGTCCTGCGGGCCGATGCAAACGGTCAGGAAATCAGCCTGTGGCCCGACAACATGCTCGGTAGCGGCCTTGAGCTCGTCGGCAAGACGGCCATGCGTGACAAGAACGACGCCAATCATGAATGCAATGAGACTCCAGCATTGGCATCGGCGGAGCCGCTGCCTGCCCTTCGGCACGCGACCTTAATAGTCTGCTTCGCGTCCCCGCTCAACGACCGAACGCGTGGGGCTCGGGCAAGGACACACCACCGCCGTGGAACAATCCTGCGAGGGTTATCCTCACTTTTGCCGGCGCAGAGGCTTGTCCGCCATCCAGCACAAGCAGGGGCAACCGTGGCAGCCCGGCACCGGGTGGCTGCCACCAGCAGGGCTCTGGCAGGCGCGCAGGCGGAACATCCGAGAGCTGGACGGCCAGCCTCAGGACCGTTGCCAGCTTGCGGGGCGCCGGCAGGATGCCGCTGCCACGCACCTCGACAAGCCCACCAATGGTCTCCGGTCCCCGCGCCAACAGCACCCCGCCCTCCGGGCGCAGCGCCACCTGGTCATCACCTACAAGGAAAGCACCATCGGCAATCAGTCGTATTGCAAGGTCACTTTTTCCGGCACCCGACGGCCCGAGGATGAGGATCCCGGCACCGGCAAGATCAACGCACGTTGCGTGTACCAGCACGTCAGGCAATCCCGTCGGTGACCAGTGGCAACTCGACCGTGAACCGCGCGCCGGTCGTATGCCCATCGCTGTCCACGACATTCGCAGCATGGATCCGCCCGCCATGGACATCGATGATCTGGCGCGAGATCGAAAGACCAAGACCGGAATTCTTGCCAAAGCCATGCGCGAGCGGACGCGACGTGTAGAACCGCCGGAAGATCACCTCGAGGTTTTCCTCCGGAATGCCCGGTCCCTCGTCTTCGATGGCAACCGCGGCCCATCCATCCTTGCGCCTCAGCGTAACGCGGATCTCACCTCCGGAAGGGCTGAACGAAAGCGCATTCTCGATGATGTTGCGGAAGACCTGTGCCAGCGGCCCATCGAGACCACGCACACGCGGCGAAGGCGACACGATGTCAAGAAGGATACGGGGGGCGCCGTGAATGTCCGGATCATGGAACATGTCTGCCACCGCGGAAACGAGTGCTCCAAGGTCGATGGTATGCGCCTTTGCGCGTGACAATTCGGCGTCAAGCCGGGAGGCATCCGATATTTCGCTGATCAGCCGGTTAAGCCGGCCTACATCGTCGCGTATGACACCCATCAGCTTCTGTCGCTTCTCCTCATCCGAAGTCCGGCGCAAGGTCTCGATTGCGCTGGCAACGGATGTGAGCGGGTTCTTGATCTCATGGGCCACGTCTGCCGCGAACTGCTCGATGGCATCCATGCGGGCATGCAAAGCCGACGTCATCGCACGAAGCGAAACGGAAAGATCCCCGATCTCGTCCCGCCTCCACGCCAGGTTCGGGATGGCGTCAAGTGCCCTGCCACCACTGCGAACGACCTCGGCACCATGCGAAAGCTTCCGGATCGGGCCCGTCACATGCCAGAGAAGCAGAAGTGAGGCCGCAAAGATCACGCCAAAACCGACAACGGCACCAGCCACCAGCTGTGCGACTTCACTCGCCAGGGCGTCATCGATGTCACCGGCTTCTGTCGACAGCATGAACACGCCCATCACATAGCGCAGCCGACGAACGGGAACAGCCACCGAAAGGATCAGCTTTCCATCGCGGTTGATCCGCTCGGCACTCGCAAAATCCGCAGACTGCAACACCTTGCGCACCTCTGCGAAGCTCTCACCAGGAATGAAAAGCTCCTCGAGGTTCGGCGATGGCAAATCCTTGCCCGGCCTCAACCGGACGATACCCTGCCGAACGGCGCGCTCGATCTGCTCCCTGACATCGACCTGGCCTGGCGCGGGCAATTCCCGCGTCAGCACCTGGTTTCGCATCAGGATGAAGCGCGTGTCGTGAAGGGGCGCGCCCTGCGGACTGAACACACGACCACGCATGCCGGTAGGTTGCAGCAGCCAGCTGAGCAGAGCCGCCGTCTTCATGTCGTCAAGCTCGGTTGCATCCTCGGCGTTGGTCTCGCCCTTGGCGCCATAGCGCGCAATGGCCTCGGCCGCGACCTCGGCCTGCACCTTCAGCGCCCGGAACCGCTCATCAACAAGTGAGACGCGAACCTGCTGCAGCCAGAAGATCCCGACAAAGAACACGATCAGGGCAATGACGTTGAAGCCGATGACCTTGAGCGTCAAAAGCGAAAGACGCCTCTGGCGAGGTCGGAAGGCGAGCCCCTTCGGGCGCACCCGAGGCGGAAACAGCCAAGTGGCAAGACGCAAGTATATACTCGCAGGCCGAACAGGCCCGGCAGCACCCGCTGGCTGGGATTTTTGTGCAGGCCCGGCGTCGCTCAAACTTCGACGTACTTGTAGCCGACGCCATACAGCGTCTGGATGGAATCGAACGAGTCGTCAACCTGCTTGAACTTCTTGCGCAGCCGCTTGATGTGGCTGTCGATGGTCCGGTCGTCGACATAGACCTGATCGTCATAGGCCGTGTCCATCAGGTTGTCGCGGCTCTTCACGATCCCCGGACGTTGCGCCAGCGACTGCAGGATGAGAAACTCGGTCACGGTGAGTTGGACATCCTTTCCATCCCAGGTGCAGGAGTGCCGCTGCTGGTCAAGCATCAGCTTGCCGCGCACCATGATCTCGCGTGAACCGGGTGCGCCCGGTGGCGCACTGCGCGCCTCTGCCCTCCTGAGGACAGCTCGCACGCGCTGCAGCAGCGTGCGCTGCGAGAATGGCTTCGTGATATAGTCGTCCGCTCCAAGGCTCAGGCCAACGACCTCGTCGATCTCGTCATCCTTCGACGTGAGGAAGATGACAGGAAGGTCGCTGGACTGCCGCAGGCGCTTGAGCACCTCGTGGCCATCCATGCGGGGCATCTTGATGTCCAGGATCGCAAGCGAGGGTGGCGTGGCCTGAAGCGCCGTCAGCGCGGTCACACCGTCGGAGTAGGTCCGGACGTGAAAGCCCTCCTGCTCGAGAGCCATCGAAAGCGAGGAGAGGATGTTTCGGTCGTCATCGACAAGCGCAATCGTGGTCATGTCAGCCTTGGTCCCTGGTCCGGACAGATTCTGTTCCGTCGACCAGTATAGGCACACCCTCCGCCAGCCACCATTGCCCGACATGAAGGTTACCTGGCATCGAACCCTTCATTCCGTAGCAGAAGCAACCCTGGCTAATGGAGGCGAGCCGACGGGTCGAGCATGCATGCCCACGCTTTTATAGGGATATTTGGGCGTTTTTGGGGCATCGAGGCCCCCCAGAAGACCCGTTGATATTGCGTCGGACCGCCCCCACCCCTATGTTAGCGCCCCAAATTGAAAACCTCAGTTTTCTGCCAATTCGCCTCTTGTCGGGCGACCCGGAGACCACGACAAATGCATGCGACCGCTCACCCGCAGAATGCCATCAACAGCGCAGGCCTGACGAACCTCAAGCGCGTTTACTGGAACCTTCCCTTGGCAAGCCTCGTTCAGGAGGCGGTGGAACGTCAGGAAGGCCTCCTGGCCAAGGATGGCCCGCTGGTCGTCAAGACCGGGATCCACACCGGCCGCTCGGCAGGCGACAAATTCGTGGTGCGCGAACCCTCGGTCGAAAAGCACATCTGGTGGGACAACAACAAGTCGATGACGCCGGCGCATTTCGACGCCCTGCTTGCGTCGTTTCGCGCCTATGCACAAGGTCGTGAGCTCTTTGTGCAGGATCTCTTTGGCGGTGCCGACAAGGTTCATCGCCTGCCCGTTCGCGTCGTGACCGAATTCGCCTGGCACTCCCTTTTCATCCAGCACCTGCTGATCGAAC
The DNA here is from genome assembly GCA_044351125.1 of Micropepsaceae bacterium. Taxonomy (GTDB): domain Bacteria; phylum Pseudomonadota; class Alphaproteobacteria; order Micropepsales; family Micropepsaceae; genus SZUA-430. Next base: position 2,404 of record JBILGJ010000102.1, on the reverse strand, counting down.
CGGAAGCAGGCGAACGCCTGACCTTCGACCCGCAATTCACGATTATCGACTTTCCGGGCTTTCAGGCCGACCCTGCCATTCATGGAACTGCATCCGGCACCGTGATTGCCGTGTCGTTCGAGAAGAAGCTCGTTCTGATCGGCGGCACGTCCTATGCGGGCGAGATGAAGAAGTCGGTATTTACGATCCTGAACTACCTTCTGCCGCCGAAGAATGTCATGCCGATGCACTGCTCGGTGAACGTTGGCAAGTCCAAGGAAAGCGCGATCTTCTTCGGGCTGTCAGGGACCGGCAAGACGACGCTCTCGGCCGACCCGCATCGCACGCTCATCGGCGACGACGAACATGGCTGGTCCGAACACGGAGTATTCAACTTCGAAGGGGGCTGCTACGCGAAGATGATCCGCCTCTCGCCGGAAGCCGAGCCCGAGATCTACGCCACCACGAAGCGCTTCGGCACGGTGCTCGAGAATGTCGTGCTCGACGAGCGCACACGCGAGCTTGACCTGAACGACGCCTCGCTCGCCGAGAATTCCCGTGGCGCCTATCCGATCAGTTATATCCCCAACGCCAGCACCACGGGCGTGGCCGGCCAGCCATCGAACATCGTCATGCTGACGGCGGACGCCTTTGGCGTCCTGCCGCCGATTGCAAAGCTGACCCCGAGCCAGGCCATGTACCACTTTCTCTCGGGCTTCACAGCCAAGGTGGCAGGCACGGAAAAAGGACTGGGCAAGGAACCGCAACCCACCTTCTCGACCTGTTTCGGCGCCCCGTTCATGCCGCGCCACCCGACTGAGTACGGCAACCTGCTGCGCGACCTGATCGCAAAGCACAAGGTGGACTGCTGGCTCGTGAACACGGGATGGACGGGCGGCGCGTTCGGCACAGGCTCGCGCATGCCCATCAAGGTAACGCGCGCCCTGCTCTCGGCCGCACTCGACGGAACACTCAAGACTGTTCAGATGCGCAAGGATGATCAATTCGGTTTTGATGTCCCGGTGGAAGTACCAGGGGTCGACGCCAGGATCCTGAACCCGCGCGAGACCTGGGCCGACAAGGCTGCCTACGACAAGCAGGCAACCAAACTCGTCCAGATGTTCCGCGACAACTTCCGCAAGTTCGAGGCCCACGTGGGCGCTGACGTAAAGGCGGCCGCACCAAAGCTTGCGGACGCGGCAGAGTAAGCAGCGGGCGGCAACGCAAGCAGGAAAAATGGGGACGAAGGCGCCTAGTGCGCCTCGTCCCAGTTAAGCCCGGCCTTGGCATCGACAACCAAAGGCACGCTGAGCTTGAGCACAGGCTCAGCAGCACTCTCCATCACGTTGCGTACGACGTCACGCGTCGGCTCGACTTCGCTGTCTGGAACCTCGAAGACAAGTTCGTCATGCACCTGCAGCAGCATGCGCGCCGAGAGGCGCGCGGCGCGAAGGGCATCCGGCATTCGGATCATGGCACGCCGGATGATGTCGGCCGCCGATCCCTGGATGGGCGCATTGATCGCTGCACGCTCGACGAACGCACGCATCGACGGATTTGACGAGCCAATGTCCGGCAAGTTGATCTTGCGGCCGAAGATCGTGGTCACGAACTTGCGGGCATGCGCTTCCTGCTTCGTCCTGTCCATGTAGGCGCGAATGCCCGGGAAGCGTTCGAAATAGGTCTTGATATAGGCATTGGCCTCCTCGCGCGGAATGCCAAGCTGGTTGGCAAGGCCAAAACCGGAGATGCCGTAGATGATGCCGAAATTGATTGCTTTCGCTCGACTGCGAACCGCCGCAGGCATGCCCTGGATCGGCACGTTGAACATCTCGGACGCCGTCATGGCGTGGATGTCGACACCGTCTGCAAAGGCCTTCTTCAGCGCCGGGATGTCCGCGATGTGCGCTAGCAGGCGCAGCTCCACCTGGCTGTAGTCCGCACTGATCAACTTCATGCCCTTCGGCGCAACAAACGCTGTGCGGATCTCCCGCCCCTCTTCCGTGCGAATGGGAATGTTCTGCAGATTGGGTTCGTTCGAAGACAGGCGCCCAGTCGAGGTCGCTGCCATCGAGTAGGACGTGTGGATGCGCCCTGTTCGCGCATTGATGTAGGTCGGCAGCGCGTCGGTGTAGGTGCTTTTCAGCTTCGACATCTGGCGCCAATCGATGATCCGGCGCGGCAGGTCATGCCCTTGGGCCGCCAGCTCCTCAAGCGCATCTGCATCGGTCGACCACTGGCCGGTCTTGGTCTTCTTGCCACCGGGAAGGCTGAACTTCCCGAACAGGATCTCGCCAAGCTGCTTGGGCGACCCCAGGTTGAAGCGCTCGCCGGCAAGCTTGTGGATTTCTTCCTCAAGCACGACCATGCGCTGGGCAAACCTGTGAGACAGCCGGGCAAGGACATCCCTGTCCACCAGAACGCC
>JBILGJ010000101.1:0-8273 GCA_044351125.1 Micropepsaceae bacterium | reverse complement strand
TTCAACCGCATCGCCGACATGAAGAAGACGATCACCACGCTGCAGGTCCAGCTTCAGGTCGAAGCCAGCGCCCGCGACCGCGTCTATGAGGAACAGGGCCGGATCCGGGACAACATCAAGGCCGTCCCCGCCGGCAGCGACCTCCAGGCCCGTTACCTCAAGTCGATGGGCGACCTCGAGGACCAAGCCGAAACCAGCAAGCGCAACATCGACCGCCTCGACCAGCAACTGGCAGCCGAACGCCAGAAGCTGGCCGATTACGTTTCCGGGCTCCAGCTCTAGCGCGGCCGAAAGCTACCCGAGCGCATTCGCCAGGTCGGCGATCAGGTCCTCCGGATGCTCGACACCGATCGAGATCCGGATCAGGCCGTCGGGGATGCCAAGCCGGGCGCGGTCCTCGGCACTGAAGCTCGAGTGCATCGTCGTCGCAGGATGGCAGGCGAGGCTCTCGGTCCCGCCGAGGCTGACCGCGAGCTTCACCACCTGCAGCGAGTCGAGCACGCGGAAGGCTTCGTCCTTGCCGCCCTTCACGACGAAGCTGAAGGTGGAACCTGTCCCCGTGCACTGCTTGTCGAAGATCTGGCGCTGCAGATCGGCCTTGGGCCACAAAAGCGGGAAGTTCACGCGTTCAACCTTCGGGTGACGCGCGAGGAACTCAGCCACGGCCCGCGCATTGTCGGCCGCCTTGTTCATGCGCAGGGCCACGGTCTCAAGCGACCGTGTCACCATCCAGCACGAATTGGGATCGAGCTGGCAGCCAAGCCAGCCGCGCAGCGTACGGATCGTGCCCAGCGCCTTTTCGCTGCCCGTGACCGCACCCGCAACAAGATCGCTGTGGCCCGCGACATACTTGGTCAGCGAGTACATGTTGAGGTCAGCACCGTGCTTGAGCGGGTTCTGGAAGATCGGCCCCAGCATCGTGTTGTCGACCACGATGATCGGCCGCACCCCACCCGAAGCCTCGAGTTCCCCGGCGACCGTCGCCAGAGCGGCAACATCGCACAGCTTGTTCGACGGATTGGCCGGCGTCTCGGCCAGGATCATCTTCACCTTCGACGCACCCTTCAGGCATGCACGGATGCTCTCCGCCGACGAGGCATCCTCGATCGCAACGTGACGCACGCCGAACTCGGTCAGGAACTTCTCGATGACAGACGCCGTCGCGCCATAGAGCGGCTTGGTGAAGGCGACACAGTCTCCAGGCCGCAGGAACGCCATCAGCGTGGTCGTGATCGCCGCCATGCCGGACGAGAAGACGAGACAGTCCTCGGCATCGTCGATCAGCGCCAGCCGGTCCTCGAGCATCTCGAGATTGGGATTGTTGTAGCGCGAATAGACAAGGCCACCGGACTGCCCCTCGGGCGCCGGTCGTCGGTTGCCAATGACATCGAACAGCAGCTTGCCATCTTCGGCGCTGCGGAAGACGAAGGTCGACGTCAGGAAGATCGGCGGCTTGATCGCGCCTTCCGACAGCATCGGATCATAGCCATATGAAAGCATCTGTGTTTCGGTGTGCAGCGGACGGCCGGCAATGGTCCGCTTGTGGTAACGGGTCGTCTTCATGGGTGCGCTTGTCCTGCAAGGGGCCCCGGGGCCCAAGCCCCGCGGATTCTGCACCCATGATACCGCGCCGCGGCGTGAAACGCGCTGCCGCTCCGTTTCAAAATTGCGCAAGAACGCGCAATCTTATGCTGCCCGTGCGCCCTGTAAACCTAAACACGATCCCAGACCGACCGGAAACCGTCATCGCTGCCAAGCACCTGGGCCGGGCTTTTCTTGTCGATATGTCCGATAAGGCCCCGGTAGACGCCATAGCCCACAAGCTCCTGGAGCCGCGGTGAAAAGCTCTTCACCATCTCGGGCGAGAGCCCCAGTTGCTGGTTCTCCTGCTGACGGATGAAGCCCGCGCAATAGTTCATCGCAATGCCGGTACGCCGCTGCGATGTCTGGTTGGCACCTCCGCCATGCCACAGCGCACCATCCCAGATGAGTACGCTGCCGCGCTTCATCTCGGCAGCGATTGTCTCATAGCTTCCACCGTAGACCGGATTGTCCTTCAGGTGCGAGCCCGGCACCAGCCGGGTCGCTCCATTGGCATCGGTGAAATCGGTCAGCGCCCACATCGAATTGCACACAAAGGGCACATGGGGCTTGGCAACCGGCATGACCATGTCGTCGGCATGGATGGGCTGGGCAGTCTCGCCCGGATCGATCGCAATCGAGGAGAGCGACGAGACAAGGCACCCCGGATCAAGCACCTGCTCCACGATCGGCAGCACGCTTGAATGAACCGGAACCTCAGTGAACGGAGCACCGAAGGCGAGCAGATTGTAGATGCGCACCGTCCGGTGCCCCTCGAACCCGTTCATGGCCGGACGGACATCGCGCTCCCTTTCCAGGCGAGCAAGTGTCTCGGAAAGCCGATCGACAAGCGAAAGCTCAATGGCATTCTCGACAATCGTGAAGCCTCTCTGCCGCACACGCTCCACATGGGACCTGACCGTATCGCCGTTCATTGCCTGGGCTCCCTTCGAGAATTCCTCTGGATTCCTTGTCACTGCACAGTCTAGCTTCCCCGCATCGTTTCGGGGAGAGCGTGTAATGGGTTTCTTGCGTTGGCTGGGATATGGCGCTCTCGCCCTGCTGGTTCTGGCGCTGGCCGGCTATTACTGGCTCTTCGTGGACAGCCACATGCCATCGGGTAGCTACGCCGTCGACCTTGCGGAGGTCCGAAAGCTGTCCGAGACGATCGCGGGCGACAAGCCGGTCGAGATCCGGGTCGAGCGGGTCACGTCCTTCCGCTTCCCGATGACGGCGGCCGTTGCCGGCGCCGGGTGGAACGAGGTCGAGGTCCCGGTCTACAGCTACCAGATCGCCTACGCAGACCGCACGGTGATCATCGATGCCGCGGTCGAAGGCGTGGAAGCCGGCAAGGAACCTGCCTTCGACCGGCAGGCCCATGACCGCATGCTGGCCGCGATGCGTTCAGCCTCGGCCGTCGTGATCACCCACGAACACCCCGACCACATTGGCGGACTGGTGACGCACCCCAACCTCCCCGAGGTACTCGGGCATACCCAACTTACGCAGGAGCAGGTCGAGCACCCGGAAATGATGTTCGGGCTCAAATTCCCGGAAGGTGCGCTCGCCAGCTACAGGCCCCTCGCCTATGACCGCTATCATGCGTTGGCGCCAGGCATTGTGCTCGTCAAGTCTCCAGGCCACACACCGGGCAGCCAAATGGTCTTCGTCAAGACCGCGGGCGGGCGGGAATACCTGTTCCTCGGCGACATCGCCTGGCGCTTCGAGAGCGTGGAGCGCCTGTCTGCCCGGGCCCGCTTCGTCTCGATGTTCTTCCTGGGCGAGGACCGCGATGCGGTGCTGCTGCAACTGGCTGAACTCAAGCGGCTGCACGAAGCAAATCCCGACCTCGTCATGATCGCGGGGCACGACATCAGCCAGATGTCCGCACTCGTCAAGACCGGCGTGATCGTCGAGGGCTTCAAGTAACGCGGCATCCCAAACATGAACCTTGGGCCTCTTGCACGGATCGGGCGGTAGTGACATCCTGAATGTCACAACTCATCCGGAGACAAAGCCCTGCGCGCCGCCATCAGCCGCACCATCACAAGCCTCATCACAAGCCCCGGCCTGCGCCAGGTCAGGCGCTCGCTGAACGCCCTGCCCCGGCGCGCCGGTGGCCGGCCTGCAGTCGTGAATTACTTCCACGAGCCCGAAGACCCGTACTCGCAGCTTGCCGCCCAGCTGATCGCGCCCCTCGAACGCATCTACAACGTCGAGGTAAAGACGTGGACCGTGTCGGCCCCGGGCCCGGCCGCCGCGCCCGAGCTTGAAAGGCTGAAGGCGCTGGCAGCGCGGGACGCGGGCATCCTGGCCCGGGCCTATGGACTAGCATGGCCGCACGCCGCCCAACTGCCGGCCGCTCAGGACGGCAATGCCCTGCGTCAACAGCTCGGTCACTACCTGAGCGGCATGTTCCACTTCGAAGGCGAATGGTACTGGGCGGTCGATCGTTTCCACTTTCTTGAACAGCGCCTTCGGGAAGCAGGCCTGTGCCGCGATCCGCAGGCCCCCTTCATCGCCCAGCCGCGCGAGGTGACGCTCAAGGGCAAACCCGGTTCGGCCAAGGGAGCAACGCTCGACTGGTACCTCTCGTTCCGAAGCCCCTATACCTGGATCTCGGCCGATCGTGCAAAGACACTGGCCGACCATTACGGCGCCACGTTGCGCCTGCGCTTCGTCCTGCCGATGGTGATGCGGGGCCTCCCCGTTCCGGCGAGCAAGCGATTCTACATCACTCTCGACACAAAGCGCGAAGCCGAGCGTCTCGGCATCCCCTTCGGCACGATCGTCGACCCCGTGGGCAAGCCCACCGAGCGCGGGCTCGCTGTGCTTCATCACGCCATCGCGAGCGGCAAGGGCCACGCCTTCGCACGCTCGTTCCTCTCGGGCGCCTTCGCGGAAGGCATCGACGCCGGCGGTGACGCCGGCCTGCGCAAGATGGCAGAGCGGGCCGGCCTGACATGGCGCGAAGCCGAGGCCGCACTCGCGGATGACAGCTGGCGCAAGGTCGCCGAAGCCAACCGCGAGGAACTCTTCGACCTGGGCCTATGGGGCGTGCCGTCGTTCCGCGTCAATGGCAATCCGGGCCATTGGGGACAGGACAGGCTTTGGGTCATCGAACAGGAACTTCAGGCAGCAGGATCATGATCCCCACACCGCTCACCCTCAATGGCGCACCAGGCTCGCCCTATACGCGCAAGATGGTATCGCTGCTGCGCTACAGGCGCATCCCCTACAAGCTGCTGCAATACGGCATGGGCAATCCGCCCGGCATGCCGCGCGGCAAGGTCACGCTGCTGCCGACATTTTTCTTTCCGAACGCCGAGGGCGTGCTCGAGGCGGTCGTGGACTCGACACCCATCATCCGCCGCCTCGAGAAAGGGTTCGAAGGTCGCTCGGTCATCCCACCGCATCCCGTCACGGCGTTCATCGACTATCTGCTCGAAGATTACGCCGACGAATGGCTGACCAAGGCCATGTTCCATTACCGCTGGCACTATGCCGAAGATGCGGAGAAGGCCGGCGATATCCTGCCGCGCTGGTCGCGCATCTCCGCCCCCGACGCCGAGATGGCGCAGATGAAGGCCTTCATCAAGGACCGTCAGATCTCGCGCCTCTTTGTCGTGGGTTCGAACGCGACGACCGCGCCGGTCATCGAGGCCAGCTACGAGCGTTTTCTTGACCTTTTCAACGCGCATCTCAAGGTGACACCCTTCCTGATGGGCAACAGGCCCGGCGCATCCGATTTCGGGATCTTCGGACAACTGACGGCACTGACCCATTTCGACCCGACGCCCATGGCGCTGACATTGAAGAAAGCGCCGCGCATCTATGCATGGGTCGAGGTGTGCGAGGACCATTCAGGTCTCGAGCCAAAGGACAGTGACTGGATGGATCCCGCAAGCATCCCGCAGTCGATCATCGCCTTGTTGCAGGAATGCGGCCGCGTCTACGTTCCGGCGCTTCTGGCAAACGAGAAGGCGATTGCCGAGGGGCGGGACACATTCGAGACCGAGATCGATGGCAAGGCATGGAAGCAGCAATGCTTCCCCTATCAGGCCAAGTGCGCGCAATGGATCCGGAACGCCTATGCCGACCTGTCCGGGGCCGACCGTGCAACTGTCGACCGTGTCCTCGTCGGCACGGGCGTGGAAACCTTGCTGAAGAAATAGCCTAATCGTGGCCGTCGCCAAACCAGCGGCGACAGGCACGGCTAAAGCTGGTCGGATCCTCGAAACCCAGGGCATCAGCCATCTGCGTGCGCGAAAGGCTGCCTGCGTCAAGCATCGCTCGGGCTCGGGCCTTGAATTCCGCATCCAGCATCTGCCGGAAGCTGGTTCCGCTGGCCGAGAGGCGGCGCACAAGGGTTCGGCGTGACATGCCAAGTTCGCGGGCCGCGTCATCCTCGTTCAGCCGCGTCTTGCGCTGCCGCACCATGAGCGCTTGAAGCTTCAGCAGCAGCTGGTTCGACGCATGTATGCGCCGCGCCGCACTCTCGAGATCGGCCAGCGCCACGGCATGCAAACCAGGGTCAGCGAAGGGCGAGATCTCGCCACAAAGCGCAAGCGGCACACTCAGGCAGAACTCGGATTGCGAGAACCTTACATCCGTCGGAAACGCATCGCGGATACGCGACACATAGGACGGCTGGGGCCAGGGGTACCTCACCTCGATCTCGCTCAACCGACCCTCGAGCAACGGCTCCAGCATCGATGTCACGCCAAGCATGGCCGCGAGGCTCAGGGACCGCCACGTTGCGGGCTCGATCTCGACCGCACCCTGGCAGACAAGCCGCAAGGCACCGGCATCACGTTTCGGTTCAATGCGCAGGAACGGCGCACGCACATGACCGAACCGCGCGATGACGTCGAGGCCCTCTCCGACGGTCGGCGCACTGCGCACGGCAGCCTCGAGTGCGCCCTGCATCGCCGTTCCCCAGGCAGGAAGGCAATCGAGCGGCCAGGCCTCGCCCGCATGGCGCGTTAGGTTTTCGCTAAGCGTAACAAAAGTGAAAAGCGTGACTTCCGCGCCAGGGCGGTTGAGGCGCTCTTCGTCGATATCCGTCCCGGCGACAAGGGCAGCCCGCAATTCATCAGTTGTCCCAAAACGCTTCAGCACGAAGCGGACATATCCCGCCGGCGCAGGTATCGATTTTTTAGGGTCTTTGCTTGTATCTGGACTCATATCGTGGCGCAAAATGCCACACAATCGGCGCAAGGAACAACTCGCCATTCACTAGGCTGGTTAGGCCTTGATCAGGATTGTCGGGAGTTGCACATGGCATTCACGGGCCAGACCCAAAGTGGCGAAACGGTTACCTATGTCGACCGGAAGCGCCACCTGTATCTGCTGTCGGTCATCTGGCCGATGATCCCGGCACTGTCGGTTGCTGCCTTCGTGCTCAGCGGCAACAACCTTCTGACAACGCTGCTGCCTGTGATATTCATCTTCGTCGTGGTCCCCATCATGGACGCGATCATCGGCGAGGACATGAACAACCCGCCGGACGAGGTGGTGGATCAGATGTCGAAGGACCAGTTCTACAGGGTCCTTGTCATCAGCACTGTGCCCCTGTTCTGGATGGGCTTCCTTTCGACCGCCTGGCTCGTCGGCACGCACGACTTGCCTTGGTGGTCCATCCTTGCCCTCATCATCGGCGTGGGCACCACCAATGGCAGCTCGCTGACCACGGGGCACGAACTCGGCCACAAGCAGTCCTCGGTCGACCGATTCTTCGCCAAGATTGCCTGCGCCGTCTGCGGTTACGCCCATTTCTGCATCGAGCACAATCGCGGACACCACGTCTGGGTATCAACACCAGAAGACCCAGCCAGTTCGCGCATGGGTGAAAGCATCTATCACTTTGCATCGCGGGAATTGCCCGGCACATTCGTGCGAGGGTGGGAGCAGGAGAAGCTTCGCCTGTCAAAGCGTGGCAAGGGCTTCTGGTCAGTCGAGAACGACATCCTCCAGGGTTACGCCATAACCCTCTCGGTAGCGGCAGTGCTGGTTGCATGGCTCGGCTGGGACGTACTGCCCTTCATCATCGCCCACCATTTCGTCGGCTGGTACGGCCTGACCCAGGCCAATTATGTCGAACATTACGGCCTGCTGCGCCAGAAGCTTCCGAACGGCCGCTATGAGGCCGTCCAGCCGCGCCACTCGTGGAACACGAACCACATTTTCTCGAACCTGATCACCTTCCACCTGCAGCGCCACTCGGACCATCATGCGAATGCACTGCGGCCCTATCAGGCGCTGCGTGATTTCCCGGATCTGCCACGGCTGCCCAGCGGCTATCCCGGCATGTACCTGCTGGCCGCGATCCCGCCGCTCTGGTTCCGCGTAATGGACCCCAAGGTGGTGGCCTGGGCCGGAGGCGACCTGGGCAGGATCAACATGCACCCCCCTGCCGCCGGGAGGATCCAGTCGGTTTACGGCGCACGGCAAAAAGCCGCCTGACAGCCCGCACGAGCGGGTCACCATAAGGTTGCAGACCCAGCCACCAAGCGCATATCCTGCCGAAAGTTCTTTGGGCTGGATTGGTGGTCATTCATGAACTTCAGGAAAATTGCACTTGTGGCCGGCGGTATCACCGCCATCCTCGGCACAGCCGGCTATCTGGCGTTCCAGCAGTACTGGTACTACCTGCCCGGCATTCGCGATGCGATACTCAACCCGGTTCAGCC
>JBILGJ010000100.1:0-8296 GCA_044351125.1 Micropepsaceae bacterium | reverse complement strand
GTCCACGATTTCATACTGTCCCCGTTCGGCAGGAAATTGCGTTTGGTCCTCGCCGAGAAAAATCTCGAGTTTGCCACCGTTGCCTTGCGACCGTGGGAAACAGCCGCGCCAATGGATGAGCTCGCGCGCCTCGAATTGCCGGACGGCACGATGATGACGGACGCAGGCGCATGTGCCGAGTACATTGACGAGACGCACCCCGCGCCTCGCCTCATGCCCGCGACACCGATTGCGCGCGCGCAGGCCAGGCGCTGGTCGAACTGGCTGGACGGCCCGGTCTGGCGGTCCGTGACGGCCGTTGTCCTGCGCGAGCGTGTGCTCGCAAGGCATGGGACAGCCACTGCAGACGGACCCGAGGCGCTGAAGGGCAGCCTCGGCCTGTTGCGTAACTGCCTCGGCCAGATCGAGCAACAGGTCGGTCGCGAGGGCTCCCTTGTCGACGCGATCGCCATCGCCGACCTGACGCTGGCCGCACATCTGTCCTGCCTCGATTACTTCGGTGATGTTCCCTGGCAGGCTTGCCCGGCAACGAGCGAGTGGTACGCCCGGATCAAGAGCAGGCCATCCTTCCGCCCGCTACTGAATGAAACCCTTCCCGGCTTTGCGCCGGTAGCCCATTATGCGGATCTCGATTTCTGACAGGATGCCGAATGACCGCCGACCCCGTGGCCGAGATCCGGTCCGCCGCCCTTGCGCAGGGCTTCGACGCGGTCGGCTTTGCGCCGGCGCGCCAGTCAGGCGAAGCACGCATGGCACTCGCGGCCTTCCTTAACGCGGGTTTCCACGGGGATATGGGATGGCTTGAGGCGCGCGCGCATGAGCGCTCAGATCCGCGCAACCTCTGGCCCGAGGCCAGGACCGCGATTGTTCTCGGCCACTCCTATGCCCCGCAGTCTGATCCGCTGCACGCACTCGCCGACAAGGGCCGTGGCGTGATCTCGGTCTACGCGCAGGGCAAGGACTACCACGATGTCATGAAGCCGCGGCTCAAGCACGTCGCCAGGCACATCGCCGCGCGCTTCGGTGCCGGCGTGAAGGTCTTCGTGGACACGGCCCCCCTCATGGAAAAGCCTCTGGCCCAGGCCGCAGGCCTCGGCTGGCAGGGCAAGCACACCAATCTTGTCAGCCGCGAGCATGGCTCATGGCTCTTTCTCGGCGTGATCCTCACAACGCTGGACATGGCCCCCGACTTGGCCATGGAGGATCACTGCGGGAGTTGCAGCCGCTGCCTCGACGCATGCCCGACATCGGCATTTGTGGCCCCATACCGGCTGGATGCACGCCGCTGCATTTCGTATCTGACAATCGAGCACAAGACGGCCATCGATCGTGATCTGCGGCCCCTGATGGGCAACCGCATCTATGGCTGCGACGACTGCCTCGCCGTCTGTCCCTGGAACAAGTTCGCCGCCTCGACGGCCGAGCAGGCCTACCACCCGCGAGAGGCCGTGACCACGACCGCGCTGGTGGAGCTCATGCAACTGGACGACACAGCTTTCCGCGAAAGGTTTCGTGGTTCGCCGATCAAGCGGATAGGGCGCGATCGTTTCATGCGCAACGTGCTTGTTGCCGTGGGGAATTCGGGCGATCGCAGCCTCATCGCGCCGGCCATGCGATTGCTGAAGGATCCGGCGCCGCTGGTAAGGGGATGCGCGGTCTGGGCGCTCTCGCGCCTGTGCTCATGGGACGAATGGACGAGCCTCGCCGCTGTTCATGCACCAGTTGAAACCGATGAGCAGGTCCTTGCAGAATGGCGCGCTGTCAGCGCCCCTTCTTGACTTCGAGCCGCTCGATCTCCCGGCGCGCACTTGCGGCAGCAGGGCCATTCGGCGCCTTCTCGAGCACCTTCAGGAAGTCCTGCCGCGCACCCGCGCGGTCACCGCTCGCGGCACGGATCAGACCTCGTTCAGCCAGGGCCTCGACATTCTCCGGTTCGAGGATCAGCGCCTGCGTGATGTCGCCCCGGGCGCCCTGAAGGTTCTTCATCGCGCGCCGTGCGCTGCTGCGCAGCACGAGGGCCTCGACATTCCCGGGCTCGGCAACAAGGGCTGCCGAAAGATCGGTCTCGGCCTGCGCCCATTTCTTCTGCGCGGCCCAGGCGCGTGCCCGGTCGATCAGGTGAAGCGACTCTCCCGGCATGAGAACCACCGCCGCTGTGAAGGACGCCGCGGCAAACTCGGCCTGACCGGAAAGCAGCCATGCATTGCCGGCCTGGTTAAGGATCTCGGCCCGCATTTCCGAGTCACCGGCAGATCCCTTCCGGGCAAGCGCGTCGAGCCGGCGCGCCGCCTCCTCGTATTGTTTGAGCCCGACAAGCGCCACGGCCGCGCAATGCTCAGCCAGCGGATCTCCGCCGTCCACGAGCGCATTCATGGCCATCTCGAGCGCGTCCTCGGGATAGCGCTCGCTTTTCTTCAGGCATTGCGGATAAGAAAACGTGCTCGAAACGACAAGCGCGCCAGCGGCAAGGATCGGGATGAACATGGCTACAGATTCAACCGCGGCGGCATCAATTTCAAGTGTTAAACACCGGTAAGGTTGGAGAGGCGCCATAATGCCGGCTTTGCTGTGCTTCGGGATGGGATTTTGTGCAGAGGCCCTGGCAGAACGGCGCAGGACGGCCGGCTGGCGCATTCTGGGAACGGTGCGCTCGGACGCGCGCATCAGGGAACTGGCGGGCAGGGGATTTGACGCCTGCACGCTGGACACTCTCGAATCTACCGGCATGCTCGGCGAAGCGGGCCTGCATTTGCTGATCAGCGCACCGCCCTCCGACACGGGCGATCCCGTGCTCGCCGTGCTGGCAGACCGCCTGCGCGCTGCAAGCCACACCATTGCCTGGGTGGGCTACCTGTCCACCACCGGTGTTTATGGCGACCACCAGGGCGGCTGGGTCGACGAAGACACGCCGGTGCAGCCGCAGTCCGAACGGACGCGCCGCAGGGTTCAGGCCGAGCAGGCTTGGCTGGAATGGGGCCATGAGGTGAAGGTGCCGGTCAACATCTTCCGCCTCGCCGGCATCTACGGACCCGGCAGGAACCAGCTCGTTTCGTTGCGCGAGGGCACAGCAAGGCGCATCATGAAACAGGGGCAGGTCTTCTCGCGCATCCATGTGGACGACATCGCAACCGTGCTCGAGGCCGCGATGGAAAAAAGGCAGGCCTCCCGCATCTTCAACGTCTGCGACGACGAGCCTGCACCGCCGCACGAGGTTGTCGCCTACGCCGCCAGCTTGCTGGGCATTGCGCCGCCGCCCCTCGAGGATTACGAGACAGCACGAGCCACCCTGTCCCCGATGGCTGCTGGATTTTATCAGGAATCCAAGCGTGTCCGGAACGACCGCATCAGGCAGGAGCTTGCCATAAGGCTTGCGTATCCAACCTATCGTGAGGGACTATCAGCATTGCTTCGCACCCTCGACACGGTGGGACCAGCCTGATGTCCGCACGCGCAATGACCACCAGACCGATGCATGTCGTGCAGGTAATACCAGCACTTGATGCAGGCGGCGCTGAACGCACGGCGGTGGATGTTGCAGCCGCCGTGGTTGCCGCCGGAGGCCGGTCCTGGATCGCGACACAAGGCGGTCGGCTTGCAGCCGAGGCGCAGTCCAGGGGCGCCACCCTCGTGATCGGCGATTTTGCCAGCAAGAACCCCTTTCGCATCTGGGCCAACGCAGCGCGCCTCGAGCAGCTCGTGCGCACCGAAGACATCTCCATCCTGCATGCCCGCTCGCGCGCCCCGGCCTGGAGCGCCTTCCTCGCGGCCCGCCGGACCGGCTGCCGTTACGTGGCGACCTATCACGGCATCTACAACGCCAGGAACCCGCTCAAGCGCTGGTACAACGCGATCATGACCAGGGGCGATGCCATCATCGCCAATTCGTCCTTCACCGCCGCACACGTCGCGCGCGAGCACGGCATTCCACCCGACGGCATCGCCGTCATTCCACGCGGCATCGACATTGCAGCATTCACGCCCGCCAACGTGTCCCCCCAGCGCATTGAGGCCATCCGCCGCGCTTGGAACCTCGACCCCGGCTCGCAGGTCATCCTGCTTCCCGGCCGCCTGACGCGCTGGAAGGGGCAGCTCGATTTCATCGCCGCACTCGCCCGCCAGCCGGACCGGAACTTCACCGCCGTCCTTGCAGGCGACGCGCAGGAACGTGACGCCTATGTGGCAGCCTTGCATGAAGCGATCGGGCAGGCAGGCCTGGCGGCACAGGTGCGCATTCCAGGCCACTGCAGCGACATGCCCGCCGCCTTCATGGCCGCCGACGTGATCGTGGCCCCCTCGATCGAGCCCGAAGCCTTCGGCCGTGTCGCAGTGGAAGCGCAAGCAATGGGCAGGCCGTTGGTGGCCTCCCGCCTCGGCGCCCAAACCGAGACCGTGCGCGATGGCGAGACAGGTTTCCTCTTCTCCCCCGGCGATATCAGCGCGCTGGCCGCCGCCATCGCCCGCGCCCGTGCTCTGGCGCCAGGCGAGAGAACGGCCTTTGCCGCCATCCAGCGCGCCCATGTGCTGGACCAATACACGGTCGAGGCCATGTGCGCCGCGACCCTGCGTGTTTACCGGTCTCTCGACTGAACCTGTTGTTTTTGACGGGCCCGGCACGCGCCCGAACATCCTCCGATCTTTTGTCCTGTACGCATGCGTGTGAAGGTGCCAGTCTGTACCCCGCTCAATCGGGGACACATCCATGAAGCGTATCCACTCCGGCCTGCTTGCAGTCTCTTTGTGCGTCGCGTTGCTCGCAGCCGCCTCGGCGGAGAACCCGCCGCCACCAGCCGGTCCTGCCGCAACGACGGCCATGCCGACCCCGACGCCTCCTGCACCGTCCGTCCCCGCGGCCACTCCCGCCGCAGCAACGGCGCCGGTCGCCACACCCGCGGCCACCCCTTCCGAACCTGCGCCCGCCGACGATGACACGGCCAAGGACGCGGCCAAGGACAAGGATCTCATCTGCAAACGCGTCGAGAAGGTGACTGGATCGCGAATGGGGACCAGGCGCCTCTGCCTCACGAAGGAAGAGTGGCTCGGCTACGAAGAGAACTAGGGAAGGCCGCGCTCGCCCCGGGCCTCCAGCGCACGCCTGATGCGTTTCCATCTCTTGCGGATCGAGCGCATCAGCTTCTGCGGCATGGTCTTCGCCTTCGGCGGAAACGACGGGTCGTTGACGTGACGGTTGTCGCCGATATGGCGCACCGCATCTGCCTCGAGATTGGCGATCGCAAACCCGCGCCGCTTGAACGCATAGGACACATCTGCCTCGTGGCCCAGCGGCGCGAACGGCCCAAGCGCCCTGTAATCCGCAATGCGGCGCAGTCCCGGATTGAAGCTGTAACTGAAATACTCTGGATGAAGTCGGGGATCGAGCGTGTAGTACGCGACACCTTGGTGATCCAGTGAAGGCATGTTTCGCACCAGAGGGTGCTGGTCTGAACGGCTGCGCAGGCCCACCACGCTGATCGACGGGTCAGCCTCGAGGATCACAAACGACTCGCGCACGAACCCGCTGCGATAGAAAAGCCAGTCATCCTCGCTGTGAAACACATAGGGCGTGCGCACCGCTGCATAGGCCCGGTCGATCGACGGCATCTGGCCCATCTGCCGGCCGTTGAGAATGATGGTCGCGTCGATCCCGACATCCTGCACGCAAGCCCTGACGCCTTCATCACCCGAGTCCTCGACAACGATCCACTCTCGCGGCTCGACATCAAGGCTGTCCCTGAGCGATTGAAGCGATCGGCTCAGAAGGTCGAAGCGGCGGCAACTGGTGACCACGACCGTATAGGCGTTGTCATCCATGGGCTCGGTGTCGGTCATGAGGGGCGAGACATCCTCTCTCGCGGTTCCATGGTGCTATCGCGAAACCGGTGTACCGGTGCCGGCGGCCTTGGCCTTCTCGGCGATCTCCAGCATCCGGACAATGCGCACGAACCTGGAAATGGCGCCGAACATCGCCATCTGGAACCCGGCGAACCCGCCTGTGATATGGCGCCTGAGAAAGTAGAACTTGAAGAAGGCCATCGGGAACTCCAACACAAGCCGGATCCTGAGCGCCAGAAGTGACTTCTTCGCCGCATGGTCGGCAAAGACCCGTCCGCGTTCGATTGATTTCGCCAGCGCATCGTCGAATGTGCGCGCCGAGCGATGATGAACCTCGTGCCTGAGGCGTCCGACCTTGTACCCGCGCGTGTCGATCGAGTCGTGTATCGGCGAATCCTTGAACTGAACCTTGCGCCGGTCATAGAGGCGCGCATTCAGGTGGTCATTTGCGCCCCAGCGAGGCCGCGTCCACCCGGGATAGACATCGTTGATCCGCAGCGCGTACGCCACGAGCGGCGGCGTCCCCTTGCTGAACATGTCCTGGATCTCGAGGGCAAGTTCCGGCGAGACCACTTCGTCAGCATCGATATTGAGAACCCAGTCATGCTGGCACAGGCTTTCTCCGAAACGCTTCTGCGGTCCGAAACCTGTCCACGCCCGGAAAGTCACGCGGGCACCGGCGCTGGCTGCAGCCTCGGGCGTACCATCGGTGCTTCCGGAGTCCACGACGATGACTTCGCTCACCCAGTCGCTGACGGACCGGATCGTGGTTGCGATGCGGTCGGCTTCATTCTTCGCGATGATGAAGCAGGAAATGGGCAGCTTCAAGCAATGGCCTCTGCGCGTGGTGAACCACTCACTTTGGCCAGTCTCATCGCATACATGAAGCCGCGCGACAAGACGAGGCGGCGACAGGCAAAGCGTCAGTGAACTCTTAAACGTTTACGCCGCAGAACTATGGGTGCGCTCAACCTTGACTTCCCTGCATCCCCTAACCAATGTTTCGCCGTGTTTGCGCCATCTGCCGCTCGATCCCTGAGGAGTAACCCCCGTGTCTGCCAGCGCTGCCAACGAAATCCGGATCACCCTGCCTGATGGTGCGGTCCGCACGGTGACGCGTGGCGCCACGGGCGCAGACATTGCAGCATCGATCGGTGCTGGCCTCGCGAAGGCGGCGCTCGCCGTCAAGGTCAACGGCGACCTGAAGGACCTCGACTGGCCAATCGAAACGGACGCACGCCTCGAGATCGTCACCCGCAAGAGCGAGGACGCCCTCGACCTCATCCGCCACGACACCGCCCACCTTCTGGCGCAGGCCGTCCAGGCCTTGTTCCCGGGGACACAGGTGACGATTGGCCCGAACATCGAGGATGGCTTCTACTACGATTTTGCGCGCAACGAGCCCTTCACGCCCGATGACCTGCCGAGGATCGAGGCAAAGATGCGCGAGCTGGTCCAGAAAGACCTGCCCACGCGCCGCACGGTCTGGAACCGCGACGAGGCTGTCCGCCACTTCCTGGCCCTGGGCGAGACCTACAAGGCCGAGATCATTCGCGACCTCCCCGGCGACGACGAAATCCGCGTCTACTACCACGGCGACTGGCACGACTTGTGCCGCGGTCCGCACCTGATGTCGACATCGAGGATCGGCAACGCGTTCAAGCTCACACGTATCTCGGGCGCCTATTGGCGCGGCGACCAGAACAACGCACAGCTCCAGCGCATCTACGGCACCGCATGGCGCGACGAGAAAGAGCTGAACGACTATCTGCGTCGCATCGAGGAAGCCGAGAAGCGCGATCACCGCAAGATCGGACGCGAGATGAACCTCTTCCACGTCCAGGAAGAGGCCGCAGGCCAGGTCTTCTGGCATCCCAAGGGTCACACGCTGTGGCGCACGCTCGAGGCCTATGTCCGCCGCAAGATCGAGAAGAACGACTATGTCGAGGTCAAGACCCCGCTCTTGCTCGACCGCACGCTCTGGGAACGCTCGGGGCACTGGGCCAAGTACCGCGAGAACATGTTCCAGGCCGAGGTGGCAGACGAGAAGCGGACCCTCGCCATCAAGCCGATGAACTGTCCCGGCCACGTCCAGATCTACAACCAGGGTCTGAAGTCCTATCGCGACTTGCCCATCCGCATGGCCGAGTTCGGCGCCTGTCATCGCTACGAGCCTTCGGGCGCCCTGCACGGCATCATGCGCGTGCGCGGCTTCACCCAGGACGACGCCCATATCTTCATGATGCCCGAGCAGATGATCGACGAGGTCATCGGCGCAAGCCGCCTCATCTTCGAAACCTACCGCGAGCTTGGCTTCGAGAATGTTCAGGTCAAGCTTTCGACGCGTCCCGAGAACCGCATCGGCTCTGACGAAGTCTGGGATGCGGCCGAGCATGATCTCGCGGAAGGCTGCCGGCGCATGGGCATTCCCTACACGCTGAACCCCGGCGAGGGCGCATTCTACGGG
>JBILGJ010000099.1:0-8342 GCA_044351125.1 Micropepsaceae bacterium | reverse complement strand
CGGCATGAAGGGCTGGAGGCGGAGCTGGGCTTGCCCCGGCTCCGCCATTTTTTTGACGAACAGGGGGGCGGGATCGGCTATATTCTCCCCACGATGAGCGATGCATCTTCCAGACGCGGGCGCGAGGCGGTGCTGACTGTCGAAAAGCAGGCCGGGATCGCCACGTTGTCCTTCAACAGGCCCGAGGCCTCGAATTCGATCAACAGCACGTTGCGCCTGGCCCTGTCAGGGGCGCTAGACGACCTTGCCGCCGACCGGGGGCTACGGGTTGTCGTCCTGACCAGCGCCGGTGATGAGCCGTTTTCCGTTGGCCTTGATGTTGCCGAGCTGGCCACGATGATGCCTGCCGACATCGAGCAGGTTGGCCTGCAGATCAGAGGCATCCACGAGCGGCTGACGGCCTTGCATGTGCCTGTCATTGCCGCCGTGAAAGGATCCTGCCTGGGTGCCGGGTTCGAAGTGGCGCTTCACGCCGATATTCGCCTTGCGCGCTCGGATGCCCGGTTTGGTTTGCCCGGGATCAATGTGGGCCTGAGCTCCGGGGGCGGTGCTCTCGGGCGTCTTCAGCGCATCAGTGGCATCGGTTCGGCGGCGGCGCTGGCCCTGACGGGGGGTGTCGTCACTGCCGAGCGTGCATTCATGCTGGGCCTGGTGTCCAATGTGGCGACCACGGCCGATTTCTGGCCTGCGGTACAGCAGCTTGCCTCGCATTTCGTATCGCTGTCTCCGGTGGCCGTCTCGGAGACCAAGCGGCTCCTTCGCCTGGCAGCGGAGGGGAAGGTTCAGGATGCGGCAGAGGCAAGTCCGAAGGCTCTGGCCCGTTGCTTTGCCGAGGGGGATGCGCAGAGCCGGCTCCAGATCCTGATCGGTGGCCGCGACCCCGAGGCCACGCTCCATTGAGGGGGAAGCGGGCTGCGGCGGCGGCGCTGTCGCATGTGGCTCTGCGCTCTGGCCGCGGGACACTGGCCCTCAGCATGGCCGGCGAGGGGCGGCTCGTCCTGTTCATCCATGCAGGGTTCTGCGATCGCCGCATGTGGTGGGCGCAGCTCGGTGCGCTGGCAGACCGGTTCCAGGTCGTGGCCTATGATCGTCGGGGTTTTGGCGAGTCTTCGCCGGCCAGCGAAACACATGCGCATGTCCGTGACCTCGACGTGATCCTTGATGCCCTCGATGCCGACAGTGCGATCCTGGTTGCTAGCTCGGAGGGGTGCCGGATCGCGACCGATTATGCAGCCACGCATCCCGAACGCGTCGATGGCCTCGTCCTTGTGTCACCGCATGCCGGAGCCCTGCCGGCCCCGTCGGCACTGCCGGACCAATTGCAGAGGCTCCTCGATGAGATAGAGCTTGCGCGGCGTGCAGGGGATTTGGACTGGTTGACCCGGCTGATGGCGCAGGCGTGGCTCGACGGGCCGTCGCAGGCGCAAGGGCGGGTTGGGGGCAATACGCGCCTGCTGTTCCTCGACATGGTGGCCATGGCCTTGCGGCGGTCAAACGGGCTGCGTGATACGGGAGGCGGGGATCCGTTCCGCCGGTTCAGGTACCTGTCCCAACCGGCGGAGATCGTCGCGGGGGAGCTGGATTTTCCGCACATCCTTGCGCGTGCGCAGGAAATGGTCGCGTCAGGACGGCGGTCCCGCTTTTCCTTGATGAAGGGCGTTGCCCACCTGCCGGGGCTCGAGGCGCCCGTGCGCTTCAACGCGCTATTGAAGCGTCTTTTGAAGGCAATGTAGGGGCGGTCCTGCTGCTGCTGCTGTCAGATCAGCGTGGGCGCCGACATCAGGGCGGCGAACGCCCATCCGAAGAAGCTGCACGAGAACAGGAACGCCGTGAAGCCGACCTTTGTCACTTGCACCACCACCAACCGCATCAACTTTTGTGTTGTTGCCGGAACGCTAGTGCATGAGGCTTAAGACTTTTCGAACAGCCATGATGAATGGTGCCAAAATTTTCAGGGCGCACGTCGTGCTATACGCACGCGGCGTTGTGCGCGACTAGTCCGAGCGGCGCTTCTTCTTTTTCTTCTTCTTCTTGGTCGGCTTGGTTGCCGTTTTCTTCTTGGTGGGCTTGGCCACCACTTCGTCGTCATCGTAAACGGGCGATGAAGACACGACCGACTTGGCCTGGGGTTGTGGTGCGGCGGCGGCTGCTGCGGCTACTGCAGCGGCTGCGGCTGCGGCCGCCGGCGGAGATGACGAGGTCGCCGTTGAGGAGAACTGCGCTGCGTTGGCGGCCACTTCGGTGAAGCCGCCGCGGCGCAGGTCATTCATGACGCTGATCGGTGCTGCCCGGCCCGCAAGGACCGCCCGATAGACCTGGGTGTTTTCCAGTACGCGCTGGACGTAGTTGCGGGTCTCGCTGAAGGGGATGCGTTCGATCCAGTCAAGGGCATCGGCGCTGGTGTTCCGCGGGTCGCCATAGGTGCCGATCCACTGGTTGCTGCGCCCACCGCCTGCGTTGTAGGCGGCTATGGACAGGATGTACGAGCCAGCAAAGTCTGACAGCAGGTCCGACACATGGGCCATGCCCAGCTGCAGGTTCGTTGAAGGGGTGAAGAGGTCACCCTTGCCGCCGTAGGGAATGCCATGACGGCGGGCCGTCAGGCTGGCCGTTGCCGGCATGAGTTGCATCAGGCCGCGGGCGCCGGCTCCCGACTGGGCTTCGGGGTCAAATTCGCTCTCCTGGCGCGTGAGGCCCAGGATGAGGGCGCTTTCGGGGACCGTTCCATTGCCGCGCCAGGCGGGAAGCGAAATTGTCGGGTAGGCAATGTCGAGAACCGGGAGGTTCTTCTGAATGCCGCGCTTGGCGACCCGCAGGGCGAGGGCCTGCTGGTTCAACTGCCTCAGGAAGTCGACCAGGAACACGTATTGATCGCGCTCCGAGAAGTTTTCCGCTGCGGCGAGGGCGAAGGTTCGCAGCAACCCTTCGGAACCTACGTCGGCCAGGGCGTGCATGGCCTGCACAAGTCCCTGATCCTTGAAGGCCTGGCGCGATGCTGATGTGTTTCGCTGGGATGGCAGCTCGAGGGTTGCCTTCGGATTGAGCGTTGCTGCCGCCACCTGACCGTAGAAGGTCATTGGGAACTGTGCGGCGGCGGTGTACTGGCGCGTTGCCTCGCTGCTGCGCCCCTGCTTCTCGGCGGCGCGGCCTGCCCAATAATGGCCACGGGCCGCACTGATGGGTGCGGTGACGGCCTCGCGCAGGCGAATGAAGTGATCAAAGGCAAGGTCAGGCTTGTTCAGGTATCGCAGTGCGATCCAGCCGGCCAGGAACTCGCCCTCGGCGAAGTTTACGACTGCATCCTTGCGCATCGCATGGGTGGAGGCGACCTGGTAGGCCTGCTGCGGATTGCCGTCGTCAAGCGCTTCGCGCGCCTGGTAGTTCCGTTCGGCCCACCATTCCTCGGCCGAGGGGGCAGGGCCGTCGAGGTTTGCTGCAGCCTGCAGCAGAAGGGGCCGTGCCTCGGCTGCGCGGTCGCGCTTGCGCATCCAGCGCGCGCGATCAAACAGAAGGCCCGCATCCTGCTGGAGGTCGGATTTCACGCGACCGAAGGCTGCATCAGCGTCGCGGCTCGCCTGTCGCAGCTTGATGCGGGCTTCGATCATGGCCTCGACGTCTGCCGGCAGCCAGTTGGCCATGGCATTTGCCTGGCTGTACTCGTTGGCCCAGACAAGGCGGGTTGCGCGCTTGCGATGGTCATCCGTCGATAAATAGTTGCCGTATTTCGACGACAAGAGGGAGATGCGATCGAGCGAAAAATTTCCCTCGATCCAGCCGCGGCGGAACCAGGTGCGTGCATTCGATTCCTGACCCTTGCGCAGGAATGCATCGCCCAGCTTGAACATGCCTTCGCCAGAGACCGGTTCGCGTCCCTGGAACCAGTCGATCACCTCGGCGGGCCCCATGGCTTCGGCAGGCATGGCCTCTTCGGCGCGGGCCTGCAGGCCCCGCTGGTTTGGCCAGTCGCGATGACCTGCGATGAAGCGGCTGATCTCGGTGAAGGGGGCCCCGTTATCCTTGGTGACGTAGGATCTCCACAGGACAAGGTCGCGTGCGGGGGTGTTGGTTATGCCTGCGGCGATCTCTCGCGCGCGGTCCCAGTCCTTCCGGTCTGCGGCATCGAAGGCGCGCTCGAGCGTGGCAAGGTCCGAGGCGGACAGGAATTGCGTGTGCGGGCGTACAGTGCGCGGGCCGTTATCGTCATAGACCGGCGACATCGTCTGGGCTTCGACCATCCCGACGCCCAGAATACCAAGGGTCAGCGCTGTCGTGATGCGCCAGCAGAACCGCGTCCAGACGTTTCGGGGTTCAAGTTTCAAGTTCAACCATCCTGCGCGGGAGCCAGTGTTTGGGGCTGTCGATGACATGCCCCGGTGCCGTTACAATGACCTTCGGGATCAGTATCACATGAAGTGCGGAAGCATCCAGTTAACCCGGCTTGTTCGAAACACCCCAAGGCTTTAGTTTCCGCCGTGTAAACATACCGGACCCGGCAAAATTATGACATACGACCTCTCGCGATATCAGGGATCTTTTCCAGCGGTCATCACCCCTTTCCGGGATGGCAAGGTTGACCTCAAGGCTTTCGAAGCGTTCCTTGAGTGGCAGCTTTCCGAGGGGACAAATGGCTTCGTGCCCTGTGGAACAACCGGCGAAAGTCCAAATCTTTCGGTGGATGAGTTCTCGGCCCTGGTTTCCTCAGCGGTCAAGGTTGCCAAGGGCAAGGTGCCCGTGATTGCGGGTACTGGCTCGAATTCAACCCAGCATGCCATCGAGACGACGCAACTCGCGCAGAAGTTGGGGGCCTCGGCGGCCCTTGTGGTGACCCCCTACTACAACAGGCCGACGCAGGAAGGCCTCTATCTGCATTTCCGGGCGATTGCCGAGGCCACGAAGCTGCCGATCTTCATCTACAATATTCCGGGGCGTTCAGCGGTCGACATGACGGTCGACACCATGGCGAGGCTTTCACGGATCTCGAATGTAATTGGCGTCAAGGATGCAACAGCAAACCTGCAGCGCGTCACGCAGCAGCGTCTGGCCTGCGGTCCGGATTTCGTCCAGCTCTCGGGCGAGGACGGCACGGCGCTGGCCTTCAACGCGCATGGTGGCGTGGGCTGCATTTCGGTGACGGCCAATGTTGCGCCCCGGCTCTGCGCCGAATTCCAGGCTGCAAGCCTTGCCGGTGATTACAGGAAGGCGCGCGAACTGCACGAGCGGCTTATGCCGCTGCACGAGGAACTGTTCTGCGAGACCAGTCCTGCACCGGTGAAGTATGCGCTGAGCGTGCTTGGCAAGTGCGAGCCCCAGTGCCGCCTGCCACTTGCGCCCCTTGGTGAGGCTTCGAAGGCAAAGGTTCGAGCAGCCCTCACGAAGGCCGGATTGACCAGCTAAGCGCGATGGCAGCCAAGAAAAAGGACGATGACAGGACGGTCGTTGCGGAGAACCGCAAGGCCCGATTCAACTATTTCATCGAAGAGGTGGTCGAGGCCGGCATCCAGCTGACGGGGACCGAGGTCAAGTCCCTGCGTGGAGGCAAGGCCACGATTGCTGAATCCTATGCGCAGCCCAAGGGCGGCGAGATGTTCCTGATCAACTCGTATATTCCGGAATACACGGAAGGCAATCGCTTCAACCATGAACCGCGGCGCATCCGCAAACTGCTCCTGCACAAGCGCCAGATCGAGAAGTTGGCCAAATCCGTCGAGCGCGAGGGCATGACCATCGTGCCGCTCAGGGCCTTTTTCAACGAGAAGGGGCGAGCCAAGATCGAGCTGGGCGTGGCGCGTGGCAAGAAACTGCATGACAAGCGCGATACGGAGAAGCAGCGCGACTGGCAGCGCGAGAAGGGCCGCCTCATCCGGGACAAGGGATAGGGTTCGGGCATGGCTGACGCGCCTGATGATGGCAACGGCCCGGGCGAAGGGCTTCGCGAAAAGCTGATAGTGGCCAAGGAAAAATGGGCACGCGAGCGCCGTCTCATCACGGGGGCCACCGATGAGTGGCAGTCAAACCGCCTGCCGCCGGGTCAGCAGGAGGTCAGGAACTGGCCTGTGCTTGACCTGGGGATCCAGCCGGACTTGCGTCCGGAGGACTGGAAGCTGACCGTGGACGGACTCGTCGCCAATCCAACGACGCTTGACCATGGGCAGTTCATGGCGCTGCCGCAGTCGGACAGTGTGTCGGACATTCATTGTGTCACCCAATGGAGCCGTTACGACAATTACTGGCAGGGTGTCGCTTCGCAGGTGCTGATTGACCTTGTGCGTCCAAAGGACGAGGCACGGCATGTCGTCTTTCACGCCCATGATGGCTACACCACGAATGTTTCGCTGGAGGTGTTTTCCGGCGCAGATGTGATGCTTGCGCATTCCTGGGAAGGCGTCCCGCTCACGCGCAGCCATGGCGGGCCCGTGCGCGTGGTGATCCCGCGGTTCTATTTCTGGAAGAGCGCCAAGTGGGTCCGGCGGATCGAGTTCTCCCGCGACGACAAGCCCGGGTTCTGGGAGGTCCGCGGCTACCACAATGTTGGTGATCCGTGGAAAGAAGAGCGGTATGACTGAGGATCCGGCTGGTGCCGGAGACATGGGGACACAGGGATCATGAGCATGAGGTTGCGGGTCGGGATTGTCGGGGTGAGCGGGTATGGTGGCGGGGAAGCCCTTCGCCTGTGCGCGACGCACCCGGCGTTCAACCTTGTCTATGCTGGCGGAGAAGGCTCGGTCGGACAGCGACTTGTCGAGCGTTATCCCGGGCTTGGTCAGCTAGGTGACCTGCAGATCGAAAAATGGGACCCGGCGGCGCTGCCACCGCTCGATGTCCTTTTTGCCTCATTGCCGACCGGGCAGTCGAAGGATGCACTTGCGCGTGTCCCCTCATCGGTCAAGATTGTCGATATCGGTGGTGATCATCGGTACGTCGATGGCTGGGCCTACGGTCTGGCCGACGTCTGGCCCGAGGCCATCCGCGGAGCCTCCCGTGTTGCCAATCCTGGTTGCTATCCGGCAGCGACGCTGGCGGCGCTCGCGCCGCTTCTGTCGGCGAAGCTGATTGATCCCAACGGGATCATCATCGACGCCAAGACAGGTGTCAGCGGCGCGGGTCGAGGCGGCGGGGAGAGCACGATGGGCTATGCCGAGGTGAACGAGGATCTTGCGCCCTATGGGCTGCTGAAGCACGTCCACATGCCGGAGATGGCGAAGACGATCGACCGCCTGTCTGGCACGAAGTCAGAGGGGCTCGTCTTTACGCCACACCTGGCACCCATGACGCGCGGGATCATGTCCACGATCTATGCGCGCGGGAAGGTTACCACCGAGCAGTGCCTTGAGGCTGCGCGCAAGTTCTATGCCGGACGTGCCTTCGTGCGGGTCACCGACAAGCCGCCCCATACGAAGTGGGCGACGGGCAGCAATCTTGTCTTTGTCTCATATGCTTGCGATCCGGCGCGCAATCTTGTCATCGCGATGGGCGCTTGCGACAACCTTGGCAAGGGTGCTGCAGGGCAGGCCATCCAGAACGCCAACATCATGACAGGTAACCCCGAGACGATGGGGCTCGAAGGCGTTACCCTCTGGCCGTGAGGCGTCGGGCGCGCGAAAACACGTCGTCGAACATGGGCACCGTCAGGCGGCCGGTGTTCGTGTTGTAACGTGAGCAGTGGTAGCTGTCGACGAGGGTCATGCCGCGTGGCAGGGCGTGCTCGGCTCCATGGGCAAACGGCAGGTCTGATGCCTTCAGTTTCAGCGCCCGTATGGCGTTGTCATGCGCGATGCGGCCGAGGGCCACTATGACCTTCAGTTTCGTCATCGCCTCGAGGTTCGCATGCAGAAAGATCCGGCAGTTGCCGGCTTCCGCGGGTGTGGGCTTGTTCTCCGGCGGCACGCAGCGCACGGCGTTTGAGATCCGGCAATCGACAAGTTGAAGCCCGTCATCCCTCGATCCGGCATAGGTGCCCTTGGCAAAGCCATGCTTCAGCAATGTTGAGAAGAGCAGGTCACCCGCATAGTCACCGGTGAAGGGGCGCCCCGTGCGGTTTGCCCCTGTCACGCCAGGTGCGAGGCCGAGGATGAGCAGGCGCGCATCGAGGCGCCCGAAACTTGGCACCGGTGCATTGAACCAGTCCGGGTGCGCCTTCCTGTTGGCATCGCGGTAGCCCACGAGGCGCGGGCAGAGGCTGCAATCCGCTGGCGCTTCAGCGTTTGCCGCGAGGGCCGTGGGGGCTGCCAGTCGCATGGGGTGTTCCCGACGTTGCTCAATGTCCCGTCTACAGCAGGACAGCGTGCGGGTTAAGGCGCTTTTTGCGGGTTTTACCAGCGTTCCGTTGTCAGGCGTTGCGCCTG
>JBILGJ010000098.1:0-8365 GCA_044351125.1 Micropepsaceae bacterium | reverse complement strand
CATCCGCCACCCGAACGGAACATGGCTCGAAATATCTGCACCCCTGCCGCCGCACATGGCGAAGGTCTGGTCGATGATGGGCTTCGATCCCAATGACAGGCGCGACCCATTCACCGAAGCGCCACGCGTGTCCGAGCCACGCAAGGAAGCAAGACCCTACGACAAGAAGTTCAAGCCGCGCCGTGGCAGTGATCGCTCGAAATAGGAACGCTCCAACAGGCAGCGAAACCGGATCGCGACAAGCCGCGCCCGCGCGCGACAGCGCGCCTCCAGCAACGCTTTCGTCAAAGGCAATGCTCCCATGACATCTGCACCCAAGCGCCCGGATTTCATCCGCCACTGGTCGGAAATTGATGCCCGCAAGCCTCATCTGCATCCCCATACACGCGAGCCCATGACGCGTGGTGCGAGCTTCTCCACGCACTTCGAATTGCGGCGCGTGGCGATCCGCCACGACACCCTCCTGCCAGGCTGTCGCTCCTCGCAACCCCATGCCGAGCGCGACGAGGAAGAGATGGTGTTCATCCTCGAGGGAACGCCCGACCTCTGGGTCGATGGACATGTCTACCGCATGAAGCCCGACGACGTGGCGGGCTGGTTGGGTCGGGACGGGCAGGCGCATTGCCTGATCAACAACACCGATCAGCCGGTTCGGATGCTCACCATCGGCGAGGCCTCTCGCTACAATTCGCAGGTCCACTTCCCGCTGACGCGCGCCCTCGACCCCTGGCTCGACAGGCAGAAGAAGCGCTGGATCGCGGCACCTGCGCGCAAGATCGGTCCCCATGACGGGCTGCCCGACGCCGTACGCGGTCGTGCGATGCCGCCCTCCTGGCGCACGACGCGCAAGCCATCCTGCATGATCGACTGGAAGAAGTCGGTCATCGAGACGGCGCCATACCCCGGCGATGACGAAATCATGGGGGCATGGTCGCGCCTCGCTGTGCCACTGGGCCTCACGCGGATTGGCGCCTCGCACAATCTCCTGCGCCCCGGACGGCGCTCGTCGTGGCCGCATGCCGAGTTCGACGAAGAGGAATTCGTCTTCGTGGTCGAGGGCACGCCCGATGCCTGGATCGATGGTCACCTGCATCGCCTGAAGGCTGGCGATGGCGTCGGCTTTCCCGACCGCACGGGCATCTCGCACTGCTTCATCAACAACACCGAAGAACCGGTGCGCCTGATTGTCGTTGGCGAAGCCTCGCGCAGCCGCTCCAAGGGTTTCTACCCGCTGCATCCCAAGCGCAACAAGGAGATCGGCGACGGTCTCTGGAAGGATCCTCCCGCTCGCGATCTGGGGCCCCATGACGGACTGTCCGATCAGCGCCGCGCCTTTCTCAAGGCGCGCCGCAAGAGGTCCTGATCCATGCTGAAGCCGGGTGCGAAACGCTTCTACAAGACCGCCTCGGCCACCGACGTGGCCCCATTCGCGGTCCGCCTCGATGACCGGCCCATGCGCACGCCGGGTGGCAAGCCGCAAGTCGTGCCAACGCGAGCGCTGGCCGAGGCCATGGCGGCCGAGTGGGAGACACAGGGCGAGCAGCTCGACCTTGCCCGCATGGTACTGACGAAGGCCGTGAACACGGCGATTGATCGCATCGAACCTCGCCGCGCCGAGGTCGTCGACGAATTGAGCCGCTTTGCCGGATCGGATCTGCTTTGCTACCGCGCACCCACGCCACGCGAGCTCGCGGACCGGCAGGTGCGCATGTGGGATCCATGGCTGGACTGGGCGCGCCGCGAGCTCGACATCACCCTGCGCGCCGCCAGCGGCATCATGCACGTGGACCAGCCACCCGAATCCATCGAGGCCACCCGCCGCGCCATCGCTGAATTCGACAGCTACGCACTGACGGCCATCCATCCAGCCATAACCATTTCCGGCTCGGCCATACTGGGCCTGGCCTTCGGTCGCGGACAGATCGGTCCTTTGGAATTGCTGACCTTGTCGCGCGTCGATGAAGACTATCAGGCCGAGCGATGGGGCGAAGATGCCGAGGCTGCTGCCGTGCGGCAGAACAGGCTCGATGACCTCATGCTGGCCGCCCGGATGCTGGACCTCTTGCGCGCCTGACACCAGCCGGAACCCCGGAAATCCGGGATTTTCCGCATTGCACACGCGGCCGAACTGTGCAGATTAGCCAGGATGAGTCAGGCCCGTCCTGGGCCAGCCGGGGACCACGAAGATGCACGAAATCATCCGCGAACTCGAGCGGCGCCGCGCCGCTGCGCAACTGGGCGGTGGCACCAAGCGCATAGAGGCACAGCATGCCCGCGGCAAGCTGACGGCGCGCGAGCGCCTCGAGATCCTGCTCGATGAAGGCTCGTTCGAGGAATTCGACACCTTCGTGGAACACCGCTCGACCGATTTCGGCATGGAAGCCAACCGCATCCCCGGCGACGGCGTGGTCACGGGCTGGGGCACGATCAATGGACGCCTCGTTTATCTCTTCGTGAAGGACTTCACCGTGTTCGGCGGTTCGCTCTCGGCCGCGCACGCCCAGAAGATCGTCAAGATCCAGCAGATGGCGCTGCGCAACGGCGCCCCCGTGATTGGCGTGTTCGACGCCGGCGGTGCCCGAATTCAGGAGGGCGTCGACGCGCTCGCCGGCTATGGCGAGGTCTTCGCCCACAATGTGCTCTCATCCGGCGTCATTCCGCAGATCAGCATCATCATGGGTCCCTGCGCAGGTGGCGACGTCTACTCGCCCGCGATGACGGACTTCATCTTCATGGTGCGCGACACGTCCTACATGTTCGTGACAGGTCCTGACGTCGTGAAGACGGTGACGAACGAAGTCGTATCGGCCGAGGAACTGGGCGGTGCGAAGATCCACACGACCAAGTCATCGATCGCCGACGGCGCCTACGACAACGACATCGAATGCCTGCTGCAGATGCGCCGCCTGGTCGATTTCCTGCCGACATCCAATCGCGAGCAGCCGCCCTCCTGGCCGTCCTTCCAGGACGTCGACAAGGATGATGTCTCTCTCGACACGCTGATCCCCTCGAACCCCAACAAGCCCTACGACATGAAGGAGCTGATCCTGAAGGTCGCCGACGAGGGTGATTTCTTCGAGATCCAGGAAAATTTCGCCAAGAACATCATCACGGGCTTTGGACGTATCGAGGGCTCGACCGTTGGCTTCGTCGCCAACCAGCCCATGGTGCTGGCCGGCGTGCTCGACAGTGACGCCAGCCGCAAGGCTGCGCGCTTTGTCCGCTTCTGCGACTGCTTCAACATCCCGCTGGTGACTTTTGTGGATGTTCCGGGCTTCCTGCCGGGAACCGCCCAGGAATATGGCGGCCTGATCAAGCATGGCGCCAAGCTGCTCTTCGCCTTTACCGAAGCCACCGTGCCGAAGATCACCTGCATCACGCGCAAGGCCTTCGGCGGCGCTTATGACGTCATGGCCTCCAAGCACATGCGCGCCGACATCAACTATGCGTGGCCTACCGCCCAGATCGCGGTCATGGGCGCCAAGGGCGCTGTCGAGATCATCTTCCGCGCCGACATCAACGACCCCGCCAAGATCGCCGAGCGCACGCGCGAATACGAAGAACGCTTCCTCAATCCCTTCGTCGCAGCCCAGCGAGGCTATCTCGACGAAGTCATCCTTCCGCACACCACGCGCCGTCGCATTGCCCGCGGCCTGCGCTCGCTGCGCAACAAGCGTGTCGAGATGCCGTGGAAGAAGCACGACAACATTCCTCTCTGACGGATTGACCTTGCTCATGCCGAAGACATTATCCAAAGCCCTGGCCCTGGCGCTGGTTGTCACAGCCGGCATGGCCTGCGTGCCAATCGAAACAGGTGCACCTGGCACCACGACGAAGGACTATCCCGGCCATCCCGAAACGGTCGCCGCGATCAATGCCGCTGATTTCGGTGCGCGCGTGAAGGCGCTTGCCGACGACCGTTTCGGTGGCCGCGGCCCCGGCACGGAGGAAGGCGAAGCGGCCGCCGCCTGGATCGCCGATGAGATGAAGCGCATCGGACTCGCCCCAGGGAACAACGGCAGCTACTTCCAGCCCGTTGCCAGCGTGGCGATCGAACTGAACCAGTCCGCGTCGTCCTTCGAGATCGTGGGGCCGAAGGGCAGCCGCACCCTCAGGTCCGGCGATGAGGTGGCGTTCTGGACGCCTCGCTTCGACAAGGTCGAGCAGGCCGTTAGCGGATCAGACCTTGTCTTCGTCGGCTATGGGGTCAACGCACCCGAGTACAAATGGAATGATTTCGAGGGGATCGACGTGAAGGGCAAGACGATTGTCCTCTTCATCAATGATCCCGGTTTCATCACCAATGACCCGGCGCTCTTCAAGGGGCGCGCCATGACCTATTACGGACGCTGGACATACAAGTTCGAGGAAGCCGCGCGCCGTGGCGCTGCGGCGGTCATCATCGTTCACGAGACCGAACCCGCGGCCTATGGCTGGCAGGTCGTACGCAACTCGAATACGGGCGCCAAGTCGTACCTGGACGCAGCCGGCGGCAATGCCGCCCGCGCCGTGGTCCACTCATGGATCACCACGGAGGTGGCCAGAGACCTATTCGCCAGCGCAGGCCTGAACTATGACGAGTTGCGCCTCGCCGCCAACCGGAGAGGCTTCAGGGCGGTGCCGATGACCGGCCTCAGTCTCAACGCGCGGACGGTCTCCTCGGTGGAAAAACTGACCACCCGCAACGTGGTGGGCGTGCTCAAGGGGCGCGTCAGGCCCGACGAGTACATCCTCTACATGGGCCATTGGGACCACATTGGCGTGAAGCAGGACGTGCCGGGTGCCGACAAGATCCACAATGGCGCACTCGACAATGCCAGCGGGATCTCGGCGATCCTCGAAATGGCCGAGGCTTTTGCCAAGGCTCCCAAGCCGCCGCGCCGCTCGATCATGTTCAGCGCCGTGACGCTGGAAGAGCAGGGCCTGCTTGGATCGGAATACATGGCAAGGAACCCCATCGTCCCCGCGCACGCGATTGTGGCAGGCATGAACTTCGACGGCGTCGGGCCTTCCGCCCCGGCCCGCGACATGCGCGTGGTGGGTTCCGGCGCGTCCGAACTTGAACCGATGCTGGCCCGGATCCTCAGAAAACAGGGGCGCTACACGTCGCCCGATCCCGAGCCTGAAAAGGGCTTCTTCTACCGGTCCGACCATATCAGCATGGCCAAAGTCGGCGTCCCCATGCTGTACGCCGGTGCCGGTGTCGATCTGGTTGAAGGTGGGCGCGAGGCGGGCATGGCGGCAAGGGAAGACTACAGCAAGAACCGCTACCATCAGCCGTCGGACGAGTTCTCCGACGACTGGGACCTGCGCGGTCCGGTGCAAACCATGCAGACCATGCACGAACTGGGTCGCCAGCTTGCAAACACCGGGCGCTGGCCGAACTGGTATCGTACAAGCGAGTTCCACGGCATCCGCAAGCAAAGCCTGAAATCCAGGATCAAGGCTCGCTAAACCCATCAACCTGAAGGCACCGTCCCGGCTGCAACGCCGGGCAGCATCGGACAGGCAACATGTTCAAGAAGATACTGATAGCCAACCGCGGCGAGATCGCCTGCCGTGTCATCAAGACGGCACGGCGCATGGGCATCAAGACCGTGGCGGTCTACTCCGAGGCTGATGCTGCGGCCCTGCACGTGGACATGGCCGACGAGGCGGTGTTCATCGGACCGCCGCCTTCGGCGCAGTCCTACCTGGTGATCGACAGGATCGTCGAGGCTTGCAAGAAGACCGGCGCCGAGGCGGTTCACCCGGGATACGGGTTCCTGTCCGAGCGCGAGGCCTTTGCCGATGCGCTGGCCGCCAATGGCATCGCCTTCATTGGCCCCAACAAGCATGCCATCGCCGCGATGGGCGACAAGATCGAGTCGAAGAAGCTGGCGGCCAAGGCCAAAGTGTCGACGGTCCCGGGCTACATCGGCGAGATCAAGGACCTGAAGGAGGCTCAGCGCATTGCAGCCGAAATCGGCTACCCGGTCATGGTCAAGGCCTCGGCCGGCGGTGGCGGCAAGGGCTTGCGCATCGTCTTTGCGGAAGCCGAATTGGCCCAGGCCATCCAGAGCTCGCAGAACGAAGCCAAGGCCTCCTTCGGCGATGACCGCCTGTTCATCGAGAAATACGTCACCGAACCCCGGCACATCGAGATCCAGGTCCTCGGCGACAAGCACGGCAACGTGATCCACCTCGGCGAGCGCGAGTGCTCGATCCAGCGCCGCCACCAGAAGGTCATCGAGGAAGCGCCGTCTCCCTTCCTCGACGAGAAGACGCGCGCCGCCATGGGCGCACAGGCCGTGGCCCTGGCCAAGGCCGTGAACTATGAAAGCGCCGGTACGGTCGAGTTCATCGTCGACAAGGACCGAAATTTCTACTTCCTCGAGATGAACACGCGCCTGCAGGTCGAGCACCCGGTCACCGAACTCGTGACCGGCTTCGACCTTGTCGAACAGATGATCCGCGTCGCCGCCGGCGAGAAGCTGTCGATCCGCCAGGAAGACGTGAAGCTCAAGGGGTGGGCGTTGGAAAGCCGCATCTACGCCGAGGATCCCTATCGCAACTTCCTGCCCTCGACGGGCCGCCTTGTGCGCTACCGGCCGCCAGCTGAAACCACGGCCAATGGCAAGACCATCCGCAACGACACCGGCGTCTTCGAGGGCGGCGAGATCTCGATCTATTACGATCCAATGATCGCCAAGCTCTGCACGCACGCGACAACGCGCGAGCAGGCGACCGACCTGATGGCCGATGCGCTCGACCAGTTCCACATCGACGGCATCCGCCACAACGTCGCCTTCCTGCAGGCCGTGATGATGCACCCGCGGTTCCGGTCCGGCCGCCTGTCCACCAATTTCATCGCCGAGGAATTCAAGGGCGGCTTCGAAGGGGCCGACCTGACGCCAGAACTTAAGGACCGCATGGCCGCCGTTGCCGTTTTCATGCATCTGCGCGAGGAAGAGCGCAGGCGCCGCATCAGCGGCCAGCTCAACGGCGCCGCAGCCACGCCAAGGGAATGGACGGTTGGCATCAACAACCAGGAAAGTGTTCCTGTCCGCACCATGACTGAAGGCAAGGACGTTGTCGCCGTGCGCCTGGGCGAGGGCAAGTTCTCGCGCATGGTCGAGGTCGAGAGCGCCTGGAAGCCCGGCGAACCGGTATTCGTCGGAGAGGTCGCAGGGCAGCCCCTCGCCATGCAGGTCACCCGCAAGTCGGACCAGTATCGCCTCATGCATCGAGGCGCGACGGCCGTCATCGGCGTCCGCCGCCCCCGCATCGCGGCTCTCGCCAGTCACATGATCGAGAAGCCGCCTGCCGACACCTCCAAGCAGCTGCTTTGCCCGATGCCCGGCCTCGTAATCTCGATCCACGCCCAGGTTGGCCAGGACGTGAAGGCCGGCGAGGTTCTCGCCGTGGTCGAAGCAATGAAGATGGAAAACGTCCTTCGCGCCGAACGCGATGGCGTGGTCAAGCGCATTGCAGCCAAGCCGGGCGACAGTCTTCCGGTCGATGCGGTGATCCTTGAGTTCGAGTGAGCAAACCCATTTCCGCCTGCGCATAGCCGGCCGCGTGCAGGGTGTCGGCTTTCGCGACTGGCTCGTGGAAGAGGCTCGCACGCGCGGCCTGAACGGCTGGGTCCGCAACCGGTCCGACGGAACGGTAGAGACCCTCGTGTCAGGTCCCGATGCCGCCGTGCAGGACATCCTCAGGGCCTGCACGCAGGGCCCGCCATCGGCAACCGTGACCGGCATCGACATCAAGAACGAGAAAGAGCCCGCGCCCCCTGGTTTTATGCGCCGGCCAACCCTCTGATCGCGGGTGACACGGGACGCTCCGGCGGGCTAACCTCGCCCAGATTGTTCATCGCGCATCGGAGTGCTCCCCCATGAAAGCCGCCGTTCTTCGTGAAGTGAAGAAGCCCCTGTCGATCGAAGAGGTCGAGATCAGCAAGCCCGGCCCGCATGAGGTGCTGATCCGCACGGTTGCGGCCGGCGTCTGCCACTCTGACCTGCACTTCGTGGAAGGCCATTATCCGCACCCGCTTCCCGCCGTGCTCGGGCACGAATCTGCCGGCGTCGTCGAGCAGGTCGGCTCCGAGGTCCGGACGGTCAAGCCGGGCGACCATGTGATCACATGCCTGTCGGCGTTCTGCGGCCACTGCGAGCACTGCGTAACCGGTTTCATGTCGCGCTGCATCAGCCCCGATACGCGCCGCCTGAAGAGCGACAAGCCCCGCCTCGCGGCGACGTCGGGCTCAATGAACCAGTACCTGAATCTCTCGTCGTTTGCAGAGCAGATGCTTGTCCACGAGCATGCCTGCGTGAGGATCCGCAAGGACATGCCGCTTGATCGCGCAGCCCTGATCGGCTGCTCG
>JBILGJ010000097.1:0-8378 GCA_044351125.1 Micropepsaceae bacterium | reverse complement strand
TCATCTCGCGGACGGCATCCTGCTGGGGCATGCGAGCGCCGTGCTTGCAGCCTCGATCTTTCATTTTGGTGAAGTGTCCGTTGCGCAGGCCAAGGCGCGCATGGGGGCCTGTGGCATTCCTGTTCGTGTGTAGGCATTTCGTTTTCCACAGGCGCTGCCTGATGTGGGGATACTGTTGCGTAACCCACCACATGCGGGGTTGTGACGCTTTTGTGAAACAAACATGACATTTGCGTTGAGGGAGCGGGCCGCCGAGAATTTCCGCATTCTCGCCGTGGACGTTGGGCCTCATGCATCAGGAAACGGAACTCAAGTTCATCGGGGATGACGCGGCCCTCAGTGCGCTGCGGCAGTCGGCCCCATTTCTCGGCTTTGCCGGACACCGAAGTGCAACAACTGTCACGCGGCGTGCCGTGTACTTCGACACTGCGGATCATTCCCTGCGCCGGGCCGGCTATGTGCTGCGTGTCCGGGGTGAGGGCAATGTGCAATGCCAGACATTGAAGCGGATTGGCTCGGGCGAACTGGTCACGCGACCGGAATTCAAGTCGGAGATCTCGGGCATGCAGCCTGAAACGGCTTCCATTCCCGACAGTCGAACGCGATGGAAGATCACGCACCTGCTGGCCGGTCGGCCGCTCGAGCCGATTTTCGAGGTCGATACGCGCAGAACCCTTGTGCTGCTCACGCCCGCCCGCAATGTTGAGGTTGAGGCCGCAATCGATACTGGCGAGATACGTCTTGCAAAGGATGCTCAGCGGACCTTGACCATCAGCGAGGTCGAGTTCGAACTCATGCGTGGCAGCATGAACGACCTTCTGTCGACAGCGCGCCTGCTTACGCGCGGATTGCCACTGACGTTATCATTCCTATCAAAGCCCGAGCGGGGCTTCCGGCTTGCGGCTGATGAAGCGGTGGCGCCATGGCGGCCTTCGCGGATCAATCTTCGGGCTGCACAGACTGCCGATGACGCGGTGGCGGGCATTATCAGCAACTGCCTGCGACACCTGCTCAACAATCATGATGCGGTCATGGGTGGGCACAATCCCGAAGGCATCCATCAGATGCGGGTGGCCCTGCGGCGGTTGCGCGTCGCCTTTTCGCTGCTCTCACGGGAACACCGGGCGCCGCTTGCCGGGCTTCTGGACCAGGTGAAACAAGTCGCGGGCGTGCTTGGCGCCTGCCGCGACCAGGAAATCCTGCTCACGGACATGACACTTCCCGTCGCACGACAGCTTGGACGGGAAGGGGAGTTCGTTCCGCTGGTGCGGCGGATGGAACAGGCCCGAGACGAGACGTTCGCTGGCGCGCGTGAATGCATCGCTTCGGAAAAATTCAGGACACTGGTGCTTGACCTGGCGACCGTCACGCAGCAAAGGCCCTGGCTTTCAAACCCGTCTTCGCTCCGTGACCTGGAGGGTGACGTTCGCCGGTTTGCGGCAAGGCAGGTTGACCGACGGCTTGTCCAATGCCGGAAATCGCTGCGCCGCGCCCGTAAGCTCAAGGCGGTTGAGCTGCATGACCTTCGCATCGGGCTCAAGAAGCTCCGCTACACGCTCGAGTTCTTTGCCAGCTCGTACGATGACCGTGGATCCAGGTCGCTGCTGAAGCGCGTGAGCCGCCTTCAGGATGTACTTGGCGAGATGAACGATGTGCTGGTTGCCCGGGAGCAGCTGCGGACGATGATTGCCGAAAGCCGGGCGGGGGATGCGACTTCCCCGGTCGCGCTTGCCTGCGGCATGCTGCTCGGATGGCACGGGCGGCGATATGTCTCCAAACGGCGCCGCGTGCGCGTGCGGCTCGAGGCGCTCGCCCGATCGAAGAGGATCCGGAAGGCCGGCTAGACGTTCAGCAACAGGTGCTGGCGTTCCCACGGGCTGATAACCTGCTGGTAAGCGTCATGCTCGGACGCCTTGACGTCGGAATAGAGATCCACGAACTCGGCTCCGAGAAGGTCGCGAATGTCGGATGACCCGCGGAAGCGCTGGATTGCGTCGAGGAGGTGCCGGGGGAGCTGGTACTTCATCGACTCGTAGGCGTTTCCTTCCATGGGTTTCGTCGGCATCAGGTTCTGTGTCATGCCCATGTAGCCGCATGCCAGCGTGGATGCGATCGCAAGGTATGGGTTTGCGTCTGCGCCGGGTACGCGGTTCTCTATGCGGCGGTTCTTCTGCTCGGATTCGGGCACGCGAAGGCCGACGGTCCGGTTCTCGTGGCCCCAATGCGTGTTCACGGGCGCAGAGAGATAGCGCACCAATCTCCGGTACGAGTTCACATAGGGTGCAATGAGCGGCATGGATGACGGCAGGTATTTCTGCAGGCCTGCGATATAGGCGAGGAACAGCCTTGTGTCCTTGCCGGTCTTGTTCGCAAACAGGTTCTTTCCGGTCCTGAGGTCGACAACGCTCTGGTGAATGTGCATGGCGCTGCCGGGTTCCTGTTCATAGGGCTTGGCCATGAATGTCGCGTAGATGTCGTGGCGCAAGGCTGCCTGGCGGACTGTGCGCTTGAAGAGGAATGTCTGGTCGGCCAGCTGAAGCGGATCACCGTGATAGAAGTTGATCTCGCACTGGGCGACCCCCTCTTCGTGAATGAGGCTGTCGATGCCGATTTCCTGGGCGTCGCAATA
This sequence comes from Micropepsaceae bacterium, assembly GCA_044351125.1. Classification (GTDB taxonomy): domain Bacteria; phylum Pseudomonadota; class Alphaproteobacteria; order Micropepsales; family Micropepsaceae; genus SZUA-430. Next base: position 5,749 of record JBILGJ010000097.1, on the reverse strand, counting down.
GTCATAGACGTCCTCGAACATCGGGTCGAATTCGTTGACGGCATCAATTGCGTATGCCTGGCGTCCGGTCTGCGGACGACCCGATTTTCCAGCCGGGGGCAGAAGCGGGTAGTCGGGATCGATGTTCTTCTGGGCGAGATAGAATTCGAGTTCCGGTGCCACAACGGGCTTCCAGTTCTTTTCCCTGAATTTTGCGAGGATCGACTTGAGGACCTGCCGCGGGGCAACCGGATTGGGTTCGCCTTTGCGGTCCGTACAATCGCAGATCACCTGCGCTGTCGGTTCGCGGTACCATGGAACGACGCAGATCGTGTCCGCGTCGGGAACAAGGATCATGTCCGGCGCCTGATAGGTGAGGGCGTCGGTTTCGGCGTCAGCACCTGTTACCATCTGGCCGAATACGCTTTCCGGCAGTCGCAGCGTGTCGTTGTCGAGGCCGGATAGGAACTTGCTCGTGGGCAGGATCTTGCCGCGTGCGATGCCCGCCATGTCGGGAACGAGAAGCTCGACCTCGGTGATGCGGCGTTCCTTCAGCCACTCTTTCAGTTCTGCGCGGTTTCTTGTCATCTGCTTCCCCCAACCAATCCTGTGTGACTGCGCAGGGCTTCACCGAAGGCGTTCAGGATCGATGCGGAAAATGCATCGTTCCAGAATTTCCACTCGGGATGCCACTGGACGCCCAGTGCGAATGCGCGGGCGTTCCGTGCGCTTATTGCCTCTATTGTTCCGTCCGCGGCCGTTGCCTCGACGGCCAACCCTTCGCCCAGGCGATCGATGCCCTGGCCGTGCAGGGAGTTGACCCGTGCCGACGCCTTGCCCGAGATGGATGCGAGGCATCCTCCGGACACGATGGCGATGTCGTGGGCGGGTGCGTATTGCTGGTCGAGCGGGGCTGACTTGTCCTCGCGGTGGTCAAGACGGCCTTGCACTTCCTCAAGATGCTGATGCAGCGAGCCGCCGAAGGCGACGTTCATTTCCTGAAAGCCGCGGCAGATGGCGAGAAACGGTTTTCCAGCTGCAATCGTGTGGCGGATCAGGGGCATGGTTGTCGTGTCGCGGCGGCGGTCTTGAGGGACCCCGTCCCTGGGTGGGTGGCCACCATAGAGGTCCGGCGCCACGTTGGAGGGGGAGCCCGTCAGGAAGATCCCGTCCACGATCGACAGGATCTCGTCCATGGCAATCGGGTCTTCGAGAACCGGGATGAGCAGGGGGATCGCGTGCGCGCCATCACGAACGGCCACGACGTATTTTTCACCCACGGCATGGAAGGGGTGGGGACCAATCATGCGGTGGTCGCATGGTATGCCTACGACGGGACGGTCTCTGCGGGTCATCGGCTTTCGCTAGCACCGCCCCGCAGTCTTCAGCAAGCAGCGGCGAAATTAATCATCTTTGCGGCCGAAACGGTCGACATCGCGCAGCACAAAAAGCTCTGGCGACATCTGGATTTCCGTCTGAGGCCCCTTCAGCGCGATGATAGTCTGCAAGCCTTGCGCATCGGTAATGATCCACTGCGCAATCTCGATGGATGGGTATCTGAAGATGAGAGTTACCTGACCCTTAAGCGGGCCGGATTTCTCGGTCGCGGTGACGCGCAGCGTGCCGGCCTGCCGTTCGACGGCGGTAATCCTCGGGTCGCGGCTGAGGTCCATGTTTTCGCGCAGGATGATGTTCAGCGGGTTGTCAACCAATGGGTAACGGTCGACCGTCCTGAGCTTGTTGTTGGCAACTGCAATCGTTACCCCGTCGGAAACAATAAGGTAGGGGCTTGGCGGGGCATATTCGAACCTGAGCCGGCCGGGCTTGCGGGCGTATAGGATGCCCTGGTCGAGTTCACCATTCGGGCCGACCTGCACGAAGCTGGATTTCAGGGAGGTGATCGCGTTCAGGTACGCCGATACCTTGGCCAGATCAGCAACGTCCTGCGGCTTCAGCGGGGCTGCCGTGGCGCTTCCGATCAGGATGAACAGGGCTGAAAACAGGATTGCTCGGAGCATCATTTTTCAAACGAGGCCTGATTTTGCTGTCGCCTTCTTAGGCGTGAAGTATGTCAAAAGGAAGGATAAAGGCGGCTTGCCCCGCGCGTCCAGAAGCGGTTTCCTGCGGTTGCGGCATTAATTGCGCGACATGAACGAGGGAGCAGGCAGTCATGGATGGTCTCACGCAGCTGGTATTCGACCCTGCCGGTCCCATGGGGTTGCGCGAGGACTTCCTGGTCAACGCGATCGTCGAGTTTGGCGGTTTTGTGCTCGGGGCGCTCGTGTTCACGATCCTGGTGCCGGTTGTCATTGACATGCGGCAAAGCATTCGATGGCGCCCGGCGCGCCAGAACCTGGGGCAGGAACTGATGCTGCTGCATCTTGAGTTCGGGGATGCGCTTGCCCGGTTCCTGAAATCTCCCGAAGGGCCTTCACGGGTGCGTGCCGCCGATGCCGTCGATCACGTTTTTCGCGCCATTCCGGCCATGACAGGATTGTTCGGTTATGCGCTGACGGCGTCAATCTCGCGCGAGGTCAACGATTACATCCGCAATCTCCGTGCGATCCGGGACTGGGCCCACGAGGCAGCCCACCCCGAAGACATGGTGTTCGCCTCGGCCGAGCGGCGCGTGCCGCAGACACGCGACATGTTCAGCCGGGCGAACCTGGAATTCTCGGATGTTGTCACTGTGCTTGGGCTCGGTGGCCAGTCCGATGCCTGTTGGCCACCCGAGCTTGTCGATGCTCTCGCCAATGCCTTTGACGGCATGCGGGAGAGTGCTGCGCGTTGACGGGTGGGCGGAGCGGTCTAACCGCCCCGTCCCGAGTGGTCGCCCACGAGCACATCCCGCTTGCCCGCGTGGTTGGGTGCCGAAATAACGCCTTCCTCTTCCATCTTCTCGATGATGCGGGCTGCCCGATTGTAGCCGATCTGAAGACGGCGCTGGATGTAGGAGGTGGTTGCGCGGCGATCGCGTGCCACGATGGCGACGGCCTGGTCGTAGAGATCGTCGCCACTGCCTTCGCCGTCACCTTCGAGCAAGTCGGCGGTCTCAGGCTCCTCGGGTTCCTGCGTGATGTCCTCGATGTAGACGGGCTCGCCCTGGGTTCGCAGGTACTTGACGACCTCCTCGACTTCCTCTTCCGAAACATAGGGGCCGTGGACGCGCCGGATGCGACCGCCGCCTTCCATGAGAAGCATGTCACCCTGGCCGAGAAGCTGCTCTGCGCCCTGTTCGCCGAGGATGGTGCGGCTATCGATCTTCGAGGTGACCTGGAACGAGATGCGGGTGGGGAAGTTCGCCTTGATCGTACCCGTGATGACGTCAACTGACGGGCGCTGTGTTGCGGTGATGATGTGGATGCCCGAGGCGCGAGCCATCTGCGCGAGGCGCTGGACCGCGGCTTCGATATCCTTGCCGGCGACCATCATGAGGTCGGCCATTTCATCGACTATCACGACGATGTAGGGCATGTGCTCGAGGGGGAGCGCTTCTTCCTCATACAGTGGTTCGCCGGTCTGGCTGTCAAAGCCCGTCTGCACCGTGCGCTTCAGGATTTCGCCCTTTGCCTTGGCCTTTGTGACGCGCTCGTTGTAGCCCTTGATGTTCTTGGCGCCCATCTTTTGCATGCGGCGGTACCTGTCCTCCATTTCACGGACGGTCCACTTCAGCGCTACAATTGCTTTCTTCGGATCCGTGACCACGGGCGAGAGAAGGTGCGGGATGCCATCATAGGCTGACAGTTCGAGCATTTTTGGATCAATCATGATCAGCTTGCACTGGTCCGGAGACAGCCGATAGAGCAGCGACAGGATCATGGTGTTGATGGCCACCGACTTGCCCGAACCCGTGGTGCCGGCGATCAGGAGGTGGGGCATCCGCGCGAGGTCGGCCATGACAGGCTCGCCCGCAATGTTCTTGCCAAGCGCGAGTGCCAGGTCCAGCTTCGGATCGTCATATTCGGGCGTCGAGAGAAGTTCACGCAGCTGCACCATTTCGCGGCGCTGTGTTGGCAATTCGATGCCGATTGCGTTCTTGCCGGGCACAACTGCCACGCGGGCTGACACAGCCTTCATCGACCGCGCGATGTCATCGGCAAGGGAAATAACACGTGCTCCCTTCACGCCGGCTGCTGGCTCGAACTCATAGAGTGTCACGACTGGGCCGGGCAGAACCTGGATGATCTGGCCCCTGACGCCGAAGTCCGCCAGCACGCTTTCAAGCATGCGCGCGTTCTGCTCGAGCGTCTCATTGGATTCGCGGAAGCCCTGTCCCCGCTTGTTCTGCTTGAGCAGGTCGAGTTCGGGCAATTCATAGTCGGTATCGATCTCGATGCGCGCTCCGCGCTCGGCGGTGCTCTGTGCCGTGGGTGTTGGCTTTCTCAGCGCCGCTATCGTGATGCGCGGGCCGGACTGTGCCGGGATGGGCGATGGGGCGGGTGGTTCGATAGCCGTGCCACCCGACATTTCGGATTGCCGCATCAAGCGCGGTTCCACGCGCTCCTCAGAACGTGTCCTGCCAAACATGCCGGTCATCGCGGATGCGATCTTGCTGGCGATGCCTGACATTGCGTCGCGCAGCGATGAAGTGGGCAGGGCGGGAATGCTGACGTGGAATGGGTTCAAGCCAATGGCCCATGCCATCAGCATGGATCCTGCGACCCCTGGCAGCATGCCTGCGAAGACTTCCGGTGTCGGAACGCCGATCGCTCCGATGGAGCCGGCAATCATTCGGAACAGGGCTTCGCCGATCGCTCCACCTGACGCCACGGGCTGGTCGGTGAACAGTTGCACGGGCAGGAACCCGGCGCATGTCGCAAGCGCGATCACCGAGAGGATCCAGCAAAGGCTGCGAGATGCGAGTTTCAAGCCGACCCTGCCGTCAACCAGCCAGATACCCCAGAGCAGCGGCGGCACGATGGCGAGTATGCTGGCAACACCGAATGACTGAACCAGAACGTCGGAGAGTGTTGCGCCCCAAACACCCAGTGCGTTCTGTGTTGCCGCAGCACTTGCGTTGTTCCAGCTTGGGTCGTTGGCGTCGTAGGTCAGCAGCGCGATCGCGCAACCGATCGCCGCGACCATCAGCGACAGGCCAGAGAGGCGAAGGGTCAGACGTCGCGCTGTCGTGCCAAGCGCATCCTTCCAGCCCGTCCACTGCTCCGGCAGGAGCGGGATCCGCTCGAACGAAGCGAATGTGCGGGATACCGGATTGAACTGACCCATCTCTGTGCTCGCCTGAATGTGTTGGACTGGATTGCGTGGCGTCACGCGCTGTCACAGCGTTTTCGCAAGCCTATGAAGTGCCTCATCCGTCGTTGCAAAGTCGTTAATCAGCGCAACGCGAATGTAGCATTTTCCGGGGTTTCCTGATGACGTGTCGCGCGCGAGATATTCACCCGGCAAAACTTTCACAGCTGAATCGCGCCACAGGCGCAGTGCTGCATCGGTCCCGTTGCCGACATCGAGCCACAAGAAGAAACCTCCATCGGGCACCCGCAGGTCAAAGCGGTTCGACAAGCGCGAGCGTGCGAGCTCGAACTTCTGCCTGTAGAGCGCGCGATTGGCTTCGACATGCGTCTCGTCGGACCATGCCTGCTGCGAGACAGCTGCGATGGGCAGTGGCAGTTGCGGGCCAATGACGTTCCTGAATTCCCGGAAACGTGAAATGAAGCCTGCATCTCCTGCCACGAAGCCGGAGCGAAGTCCTGCAAGGCTTGATCGCTTGGAGAGCGAATGGAACACGAGGAGGCGTGCGAAGGATCTTGAT